>CAMMQC010000050.1 GCA_946498975.1 uncultured Mycoplasmatota bacterium | reverse complement strand
AAGAAAAAGATGACTAATAGTATAATTAGCAACACTGTGCAAATAGTGATTTTAAAGATAAAATCAGAGACTTTTTTTCTTTCTAGAGCATTCGCTATTTTATATTCAACATTTTGTTCTTTAAAGTTTTTAATAATAAAATCTTTATCAAGACCAGTTAATTTAGATATTATATCTCCTAAATATAAAAGACAACCTCCCATAATAGCTTTAAAAACAGAGTCAAGTGTTCCTTCATAAACAAAGTTATTAGATATCATATAATCTCTAATTTTTTCATTAGAGACATTCTTAGGTATGTTTATTTTACGAAGTTTCTTCATAGATTTCTCCTTTCTGCAATAGTTGTAACATAGTAAAGAAACTAATGCAAAAAGGTAATTTTTAAAATTCAAGAAAAATAACTCTTCAATTTATTATTTTCTCTAGACGAATTTTAAATATTCATATCAATAATTCTCTCAATTTGCAAAATTCATAGTTTTTTCAAAAATATTAAATTTTCCTCCTTTCCCCATCTTTTATACATCGCCTCTTATATCAATAATGTATCATAACAGATAGGGTGTGTCAATATGAAATGTAATATATTTGTACTCTCTTTTATAGTTTCTACATATAGTAGTGTAAAGATATAAAAATGAATTTATTTTCTCTTTAGATATTGTTTTATTTGTGATAAAATTAATATGTTAAGACTGTGGGGTGATACTAATGTTTAAAAAGAATAAGAATATTAATGATAAAGAGAATCTAGAAGAAGTGAAAGAAGAAATAGAGGACAATAATGTTAGAGAGATTATAGTAGAAAGAAGAAGTGGGTTTAATTTTTCTGAAGTTATTATTATCATGATAATTGCTATTATGTTTGGTTTTCTTTTAGGTAATATAGTTAATTTTGTAGTGTTTAGAGATTCATCTTCTAGTGGCGATGAGTTAGACGAATTAGTTTCTACTTATGATAATATCGTTAATAACTATTATGAAGATGTTGATAAAGAAGAACTTATAGATGCTGGAATACAAGGGATGATTAATTACTTAGATGATCCTTATGCTACATATTTTAGTGGAGAAGCTAGTGATGATTTTAATGAAGAATTATCAGGTAACTATGAAGGTATTGGTATAGAAGTAATGCTTAAAGATGGTGTTATTAGTGTAGGTAATGTTTTTGATAATAGTCCTGCTAGTAAAGCTGGAGTAAAAGTTGGAGATATTGTTACTAAAGTAAATGATACTGATATAAATGGTAAGAGTTTAACTGAAGTTGTTTCTATGATTTCAGGTGATGATAGTAAAAGTAAATCTAAATTAACTGTTAATCGTGAAGGAGTTGAACTTAGTTTTGAACTTAGTAAAGATACTATAGAGACTCCTGTTGTAGATAGTGAAATATATGAGAGTAATAATAAAAAAATAGGTTATATTAAAATAGAGATATTTAATAGTAATTCTTATAAACAATTTAATAAGATTTTAAAGAAGTTAGAGAAGAATAATATAGAAGGATTAGTTATTGATGTTAGAGATAATCCTGGTGGTTATTTATCTGAAGTTAAGAATATATTAAGTTTATTCTTAAATAAGAAACAAGTACTATATCAATTACAGACTAAAAATAAAACAGAGAAAGTTTATGGTACTAAGAAGAGTGTTGATAGAGATTATCCTGTTAGTGTAATTATTAATGATGAGAGTGCTAGTGCTTCAGAGATACTTGCTAGTGCCTTTAAAGAAAGTTATGGTTCTCATGTAGTTGGAATTAATTCTTATGGAAAAGGAACAGTTCAGTCTGCTAGTGATTTAAATAGTGGAGATACTATTAAATATACAGTACAAAAATGGTTAACTCCTAAAGGTAATTGGGTTAATGATAAGGGAGTTGTTCCTACTGATAGAGTAGAGACTGTATTACAAGAAGGAGAAACCTTAACTTATGAGAATGATACTATGTTACAGACTGCTATTAGTGTAGTAAGTGAATAAAGTATATAGTTTTATTTATATACTTTTTCTTTTCTTCCTAAGATTTTATCTATTGAGAAATTTTTATAGTATAGGGCAAGGTTATATATAAAATTAGTAGGTATTAAATATCTGGAATTTTCATAATGAGCATAGCCTCCAGAACTTGTATTTAAGACTTTAGCGATTTGTTCTTGAGTCTTTTTATTTTTCTTTCTAATAGTAATTAAGTTTTTAGAAATAACTTCTAAATCTATTTCTAAGGGTAAATAAGACTTATTAGTGCTTGTTAAACCAAATAGATAGTCTAGACTGAAATTATATTTATTTGCATATTTAATTAATTGTTTAAGAGGTATTGTGTCTTTACCTGTTTCCCATCCTGATATTGTAGAGTAAGTTACATTAAATAAAGTAGTTAAGTCTTTTTGTTTAAGGCCAAGATTTTCTCTTGTATATCTTAAGTTTTTTATAATCATTTTTCTTCACCAATTTAATTTTTCCATTATTTGGCAGTAAGATAAAATTTCTTGGGAAAATAGACGAAAATATGCTATAATAGGTTTGAATATAATAATAGTTTAATGGAATGTCAAATATATTTATATTTTAATGGAATGTCAAATATATTTATATTTTAATGCATTTTAAACTTAAACTGTGGTATGAAGATATTAATTTGGGTGATACTAGTAGAAGGAGTGATTAGAATAATGAAGAAAAAGGAAAATATTATAATAATAGTAGTGTTAGTAGTAATGATATTAGCGATAGTAGGAGTAAGTTATGCTGCCTTTAGTTATAGTAAAACAGGTAGTAAAGTAAACTCTATAACGACAGGTTCTATTACAATGACTTATAAAGAGACAGATAATACAATAAGTTTAAGTGGAGCATTACCAACAACAGATAAGACAGGAATGGTAAGACTAAATCCTGGAGAGTATTTTGACTTTAGTGTAAGTAGTGAAATAACAGGAAGTCGGAGGCCAAGCGGTCTTAGGAAGACAAGACTCACTGACAACTCC
>CAMMQC010000049.1 GCA_946498975.1 uncultured Mycoplasmatota bacterium | reverse complement strand
TTTATAAGAGTTATCAGTAAGTAGGATATCATTAAAAGATTTAGAGTGATATTTGAAAGGTTCTATTTCATCTAAAAATTTCCAAACTTTATGTCCTTCTTTTTTATCATAGACAAATACTTTAATATTTCTTTTTAATCTAATACAATAAGTATGATCTAAAGAGTCAATATGTTGCATTAAAGAAGTAGAATTAAACCATCTATCAGCAAGAAATATTAGTTTATAAGAAGAATCAAATAAAGAAGAAACATAAGAAATACCTTCTTTAAGAAGTTCTTCGGCAAAAGCATCAGAGTCATCATTATCTTTAAAACATCTAAACCATAAAGGAATACCTTGTTTACCAATTCTCATAGTAATCATAAAAACAGTATAATTATCATGAGAAAACATGTGATCAAAGACTATATGAATTCTTTTATCATTGTGTTTAGGCTTATAGTTAGAAATGACATATCTAATAACATCATCATAGAATTTATAAGTGTCAAATAATTTATTTTTAAATAATCTTTTAATTCTTCTAATAACAGATTCATGTTGAACTAAAGAGAACTCATCTTTAAGAGTTTTGGCAATGTCACTTGCAACAGAAGATTCAGATAAAATCATACCTAAAGATATAAAAGGAATAATTTTAAGTTGAGTTTTTCTAATATTAGGAATACATCTCAATAAGAATTCTTTAATTTTACTTGCAATATCTTTTTGACTATTATATACCTTATTCATAAACAACCTCTATTCTATTTTTTTCTTATAATAAGAATATCAAAAAAGGTTGTTTATTTCAATTTTAAAGGACAAAATGACTTAGATAATCTCTAGGCCATTTTTATATCGTTTCAAAAACTGTCCGGTTATAAGAACGCCTTATTATAGAATATCTATGTTTAGATATTCTTTTCTTTTTCCCATAATTTCCCATAATTCTTTTATAATTTATACACTTTTAATTGATATGATTAATTTGTAAAAGAAAGGAAGTGGTAAATGTAGTAGAGAAATTTAAGTTACGTTTACAACTATAGTTTTTTTACATAAATTATAGAAAAGAAAGGATGTGATAAGCCTACTTGTAGGCAAAACAATAAAATAATGTTATACTAGGGGTAGGTGGTGTCTATGTATAAAATATGTTTAGTTGAAGATGAAACTGATTTAGCAACTGTAGTTAAAATGTATTTAGAAAAAGCAGGCTATGACGTTGTTACCTTTACTAAGGGTGCCGATGCTATTAATTATATTGGTAATAAAGTCGATGTCTGGATATTAGATATTATGTTAGGAGATGATGTTAATGGCTATGATGTAATCAAAGCAATTCGTGAAAAATATCCCCTTGTACCTGTAATATTTACATCTGCAAGAGATCAGGATTTGGATCGAATTTTAGGCCTTGAGTTAGGTAGCGATGATTACATTACTAAACCTTATTCTAGTAAAGAACTTGTACTTAGAGTTAATAATATTATAAAAAGAGTATATCAAAGTACTGAATCTAAAATCATTAATTACTTAGATTATTCTATAGATTTAGATAAACGCATTGTAAGTGTTAAAGATAAACCTATTAAACTTACAACACTAGAATTTGATTTACTTATATTATTAGTAGAAAATATTAATAAATCTTTTTCAAGAGAAGATATACTTGATGCTGTATGGGGTAATGATTACTTCGGTAGTGATAGAGCCGTAGATGATTTAGTTAGAAGACTTAGAAAGAAAATGCCTTTATTAAACGTTAATACTATTTATGGATATGGATATAGATTAAGTGCATGAAATATCTAAATAAACTGTCTCATCAGTTATTAATATTAATAATAGTAGTATTTCTAGCTTTCTTTCTAACTCTTGGCATAATATTACCTCAAGTAATAGTTCCATCAGCTGAAAGTAATATCTATAGTTACTTAAGAGAACCTCTTGAATTTGTCCAATCAGATATTAATGAAGACTTAGTTACAACTGAGATTGCATACCTATATAAAATAGGAAATACAGTTGCCTATTCAGATAACATCCATGATATTATAGACTTTAAAGATGTTAATGATATTATGAATGTCTTTAAAAGTAATTACGGAAAATTTATTTATAAAAATCAAATTTATTATTATTATACACTCCATAATGATGATGTTACTAAAATAGCTCTTACCAATGATACTTATATTGAAAAGACTAAACAAGATATATTAGACGCTGTCTTCCCTGTAGTTATAGTGGCTTTTCTAATAATAGCTTTAATCCTTATATTCTGGGGAAGCTTTATAGTAAGAAAAATAGAAAAGTTAAAACAAAAAATAGACAATATAGATAATGATAACTATGATCATAGTATATCATTTCAAATTGACGATGAAATGCGTTCATTAGAACTGGCTATTGAAGATATGCGCATCTCTTTAAAAAATCAAGAAGAGTATCGTAATCAAATGTATCAAAATATTTCACATGATTTTAAAACACCTCTCACCGTAATAAAATCATATATAGAAGCTTATAATGATAAGATAGAAGATGCTAATACTGTAATAGATGTTATTAGTGAACAAACTGATAAGCTTGAATTAAAAGTTCATTCACTTCTTTATTTGAATAAATTAGATTATTTAAAAGATAATAAAAAAGTAGACTATGAGTTAGTAGATATGAAAAAAATAATTAATACTGCGATAAAAGAATTTAAGTTTAGAAGGAAAGACGTTAAGTTTGAAGTTACTTTTGATAAAAATAGTAAATTCTATGGTACTTACGATTACTTTGAGACTGTAATAGATAATATCCTTGCTAACTTCATGAGATATACAGAGTCTACAATTAAAATTACTGCCAAAAATAACCGTTTAACCTTATATAATGATGGTCCTAATATCGATGAAGACTTACTTGAAGGGATCTTTACTCCGTTCCGGAAAGGTATTAAGGGTGAATTTGGATTAGGACTTTCAATAGTCAAAAAAACCTTATTACTAATGAACTATGATATTAAAGTTAAGAACGAAAAAAAAGGTGTATCCTTTGTTATATTTAAGAAGACTTCTAAATAATAGAGGTCTTTTTGGTTATATTAATAATAAACTAATTGATTTTTATTAATAATAGTATTATTATAAACGTAATATTATGTTGTTGGGAGGTTTAGGTATGAAGAAAACAACTATAAAAAAAGAACAAAAGGATTTTTTTCATATTACTAATATTATTGGTGATGTTGCTATTATACGCTCTTCTATAAGTGGTAAATCAGGTCTATTAAATATTGAAACTAATGCACTTATTGGAAGCTTGGATTATTATTCTACTAAAATTTATTCTACTAAAATTGATGCTTCGCAAGTAAAAATTATACAGACTAAGAATAATCCAACTTCGATTAACTATTATGATACTGAAAAACATGAATATATTGTTTATGATTTTGAATTAGTAAAGACTTTAGACAAAGAAAATATATATTTACTTAAATCAAAGGTTAATAATAAAACCTATTTGCTTGATGAAAATACATATACAGATAGTACAAGTATATTTGATATAGAAGCAGATGATGCTGATTATTTATCATTGACTGGTAATTATCATTTTGACTACAACTATTTGGTATTAACATTAAATGGAAAGAAAGCCATATATAAGAGTGGTAATGGCTTGGTTACAGAGTTTGAATTTGATGAGATAAATCCAAACTATGGGATGAACGAGTATGGAATAACCTATGGGATACAAATTTTAAAAAAAGGTGATAAGTATTGTTTTAGTTATCATGACGATTTTTCTTCTATAAGTGAAGAGTTTAATCGAGTAGAAGTAGATAAAAATTATAAGTATATATTATATTGTTATAGTGATAAAGATACCTATGTTTATGATTTATACAATAGAGTTGTTCGGAAAATAAAAATGTGGTACAATTTAAGTGCTAGATATGAAAGA
>CAMMQC010000048.1 GCA_946498975.1 uncultured Mycoplasmatota bacterium | reverse complement strand
TGTTATAACTCCATATGCTAACTAAAATTGTAAGATTTATTTTTGAAAATTCCCTAAGAACAAAATCATTAAAGAAATTATCATTCATTATATAATAACCATCTTTATATAATTTATCTCCATAACTATTTTCAACTTTCCATCTAATAGGTTTATTATCTTCAATATGAACTCCTGTTATTAACATTAGATGTTGATAGTAAATATCGAAGCTATTTAAAGCTTCTTCTTTAGTTAATAAATCTATATTGAATACATCTTTATAATTATATAAGTTTGAATCTAATATACCTGATTTTCTATCTCTCATTTTATCAATATTACAGGCAAAATAAACTGGCATACCATCTTTTAATTGTTTAACTGCTAAATCCTTTAATACATCGATAGGCTTATTAATAAATTCAACATATTTATCATAAATATTTTCATTATATTCTTTTCTATAAAGTTTATTATATTCAGTATTATACATAGGAACATTGGCAATACTTACATAATCATCTAAGTTGATAGATAAATATTTATTTTTAAACTCTATAGGAGTTACATTCTCTAATTTAATTAGTTTTCCATCTTTATCTTTATATTCATATGTGAAAGATAGAGGAATAGAGCCTAAGCATTTAGATAAGAGGTTGTAATTTTCTTTTAACATTTCTTCTTTTCTAAGATAAAGTTCATCTTTTGAAGTGTTATTCTCTTTTAATTTTAATAATTTAAACATATCTTTTTTTAATTTTTCATTATAGAGTCTTATTAGTTGTTCCGAATTTTTACTATCAAAAGATTTAGGCATTACATCTTCTGGAACTATACCATATTTATTTACTAGCTCTTTGAAGAATGTAAAACGTCCTCCTTCATAAAATGCATCCTCTATATAATATTTATTTACTTCAGTTTTTAAATCAAAATTATCTTTTTCAATTATTCTGTTATAAAAAGTATTAGCTTTTTCTAGTTTATCAAAAAAAGAAAGATAATTTACTGATAAATTTATATCTGTAGGTAAAATGTTAAGATTATTAGCAATATTGCTTTCAATAAAATTTATTCCTGCATAAAGCCAACATAGCCAAGAATCTTCTTGGTCATATATTTTAGTATTAGGCAATTCTATATTAAAAACATTTGGAGTTCTATTAATAATATCAGTATTTAAGCAAAAAACTTCCATGCCTATTTTTTTCATAGCATTTTCAATTATTTTGTTATTTTTATCATTATTGTATTCATTATAAAATTTTTGAATTTGTTTGTAATCTATATCTTTCATATATATCCTCCCACTTAATTATACATTTTTTTAAAACTACTGTCATCATCTCTACTAATATTTTTTTGACAAAAGTTAATATGTATGATACTATGAATATGTAAAAGAAATTTACATAAAATAAAAAAGAGAGAACACTTAATAATGGCATGTTGAGTGGTCTCGAATAATAAAATTATGTTAAGAACCACCTAAATCATTGCTGAGCTAGGTGGTTTCTTCTATATTAAAGTAAGTATCATGAATAAAAATATGAGATTTTGAAGAAATAATATGATGATTAAGGAAGAAATTAAGCAATCTTTCTTGTTCATATATTAGCCTCCTTTCTGAGGCTAACCACTGTTTAATCCTATTAAATGTTCTCTATATAAATAGTATCATATTAATTTCTCTATAGCAAGAAAAAATGTAATAAATTAGTTACAAATTTTCGTAATATGATTTAAGAAAAATACTCTTTTAATTTTAATAAAACTATGCTATAATTATATAGCTTGATTAGAAGGAGTGAAGTAAATAATGAAAAAGACAAAGATTGTTTGTAGTATAGGTCCTGCTAGTAATGAACCTGATGTAATGGAAAAAATGGTTAGAGCAGGAATGAATGTAGCAAGAATTAACTTTTCTCATGCTACTATAGAAGAAAGGGAGAAAGCTTGTGCCTCAGTTCGTGAAGTAAGAAAAAGAACTGGTATGAATGTTGCAATTCTTTGGGATACTAAAGGTCCTGAGTTTAGATGTGGAATTATGGAAAATGATTCTATTGAACTTGTTCCAGGTGAAACTGTCGATATAGTTAAAGAGACTGTTACAGGTACTAAAGAAAGATTTTCTGTTAATCATCCTAGTGCTATTGATTCTCTTAATGTTGGTGATATTATCTTATTAGAGAATGCTAAGATGAAACTTGAAGTTATCGCTAAATACGAAGATAGAGTTACTTGTAAGATTATTGATGGTGGTGTATTAGGAAACCGTAAGAGTATGAGTGTTCCTGGTATTAAACTTAATATCCCATATGTTAGTGATGTAGATCGTGAAGATATTATCTATGCTTGTGAACATGGAGGAGAATTCCTTGCACTATCTTTTGTTTCTACTAAAGAAGATGTATTAGAAGTTAAAGAAATCTTAAAAGAACATGGTAGAGAAGACTTACAAATTATTTGTAAGATTGAGAGTGCTTTAGGTATTGAAAACTTAGAAGATATTTTAAGTGTTAGTGATGGTGTTATGGTAGCACGTGGTGACCTTGGTACAGAAGTACCTAGTGAAATGGTTCCAATCTATCAAAAACAAATGATTAATACTTGTAGAAGACTTGGAAAAATATCTATTGTTGCTACTGAAATGCTTGAGACAATGATGTCTAGTGACAATATCCGTCCAAAAAGAGCAGAAACTAGTGATATTGCTAATGCAGTATTAGATGGTACAGATGCTGTTATGTTAAGTGGTGAAACTACTGTAGGAAAACATCCAATAGAAACAGTTGCTGCTATGGCTAATATTTGTGAAACTACAGAAAAGTATGCAAGTTTTGATTATGCTTTTGATATCGAAAGCCTAGATAACATTACTAAATCTATTGCTTCTAATGTTGTACTTAGTACAGATGCACTTGGTGCTAAATTAATCTGTGCTGCTACTATCAGTGGTAGAACTGCAAGAGTAATTAGTAATTTAAAACCAGATGCTCCAATACTTGCTTTATGTACTGATGAGAAAACTGGTAGAAGATTAGCTTTAAACTGGGGTGTTTATGCAGGAACATTACCTTATTTAGATTCTACTGATGAAGTTTTACTACAAAGTGTTGAGAGAGCTAAAGAGTTTATGGAACTTAATGAAGGAGATTTAATTGTAATTACTGGAGGTTTCCCTAATACAGAAACTAAGAGAATTACTAACTTAATGAAGATTGAAGAAATATAAAAATAAGCGAGGATTTATTCCTTGCTTATTTTATTTCTATACAGGAATTATCAAAGTCTTTAACATCATCAAGTAAAGCTTCATGGATTTTTTCTTCTTTACTGTCTAGATAAACTTCTTCAATTCTATCAACTCTGAGACGTTCTGCTTCTAAAATAGCATCAACCTTTTTAACAGCTTTATCTAAATCATCATTAACAACTACATAGTTATATTTAGGTATTTCATTTATCTCTTCATAGGCTCTAATAAATCTTTTTTCTATTTTCTCTAAGCTATCAGTATTTCTATTTATAAGACGTCTTTTTAACTCTTTCATAGTAGGTGGCATTATAAAGATAAAGACAGTCTCATCTAACTTTTCTTTAATCTTTAAAGCTCCTTGAATCTCTATTTCAAGAATTACATCTTCTCCTTTATCTAGGTGTTCTTTAATATATTTCTTAGGAGTACCATAGTAATTACCAGAGTATTCTGCATATTCCAAGAACTCATCATTATTAATATCATCCTCAAACTCTTCTCTAGACAAGAAATAATAGTTAATACCGTCTTTTTCTTCACCTCTTGGTTCTCTACTAGTACAAGAGATAGATACCCAAGTATTCTTTCTTATCTTTAATAATTCATTAATAATACTATTCTTACCACAACCAGAAGGTCCTGAAATAACAATTAAAAGCCCTTGTTTCTTTGTTTTAACCATATTATCCATAACAATCACTCCCTTATAGGTTTCATCTTATAATAAGCTTCTATTAAGCTTTTAGCCTTATCTTTATCAAAAACTAAAGAATATATCTTCGTAATTTGATATTCATATTCTAACATCTTATCTTTTTCTCTTGTAAATTTACTAATAATAGGTATATCTACATCTTTTTTTATTCTATTTAAATAATCTCTTCCTTTATTAGAAAACCCTAACAATCTAATATACTTAACTATCTTAAACTCTTTAGCTTGCACCTTTGTATAATCACATAATATATAAATTAAAGTCCTAGAAAGTCTAGAGTAGGTTAGGTTCTTACTTTTAACTTTATTAATAAGTTCATCAAAACTATAACTATTAAGTATTTCTTTTTTTAGTTTGGTAGCAATACCACTATCAACTAGATTATAAATAGTTAAATCATTGCAACTTATTATCTTATATTTTAATAAATTAAAATAATCATCTAACTTAGGTATCTTCTTATCTTTTAAATAAGTATAAGTAATAGAAGGTACACTGTCTTTAATATCTTTATTATCTAATAAAGCTTCTCTTATACTAGTTGCACTGGATATACTCCTTATGCTCATATTATCTAATTCTTTACTATGATAATCATTAGTTCTTTTAATAGTATGAGGATTAATTTTATAATTATTAGAGTAAATCGCTTTTACATAACTAATACCTAAAATATCATTAGGTAATTTAAAACAATCTCCTGTTATATCTTCTAAAGCTTTAGATAAAGAAGTAGGGTAGTTATAACCCATTCTTAGATAAACTTGGACTAGGTTATCAAAATCAGGGTTAGAAAGCTCAGTTTCTACTAATTTTTTAATACCTTCTATATCATCGGATTCACTGCCAAATACTAAATCAGTAACTCCTAAATAGTTTAAAATATCAAGAGAACCTTTTGCAAAGATATCTGCTGATGAACAAGAGAAAGGAAAGGGTAGTTCTACTACTAAATCTATACCATTTTTTATAGCAATAGCAGTTTTTTCCCATTTATCTAATATCGAAATATCTCCTCTTTCTGTAAAATTACCGCCTAGTACTAATATAATAGGACTATCTGGAAACATTTCTTTAACCTTTTCTATATGATATAAATGGCCATTATGAAAAGGATTATATTCAGCGATAATACCAACTATATTTTTTGACAACTAAATCTCCCCTTCCTAAAATTAATACTAATTATAGCATTGTTTTGCAGTTAAATCAATTGCTTTATTCAGTAATTTGTGATATAATGTTAAGCAAATTATGGCATATTTTAGTCAAAAAAATATGTCATAATTTT
>CAMMQC010000047.1 GCA_946498975.1 uncultured Mycoplasmatota bacterium | reverse complement strand
TAAAGAAAAAGATGACTAATAGTATAATTAGCAACACTGTGCAAATAGTGATTTATAATTATAAAAAAAATAAAAAAATGCTATTTGTCAAAAAAAGTATATATTTTTATAATGAATTTGAGGAGTGAGAAATATGATTAATAATTTAGGAGTGTTTAAAGACTTCTCTGATAATTCATTAAAAACAGTCTTTGAAGTTGACGAACACAAAATAATTGAAATGACTTTACTATTCAATAAAGAAGAAATGGACGTTGTGTGTGTACCAACACATCATTTTTGTAATCTTGGTTGTAAAATGTGTCATTTAACGAATAAGGGGTTAAATAAAAGTATGATTGCTATTAATAGCGACGACTTTATATATTGTCTAAAAAAGACAGTAACTAAAAATGAAAAAAGAATAACTGATAAGAAAAAGTTGCTAATTTCATTTATGGGAGTAGGAGAACCATTATTAAATCTTAATTTAATTAAAGAAGTTTATCAAAAAGCAGATTTGCTAAAAAAAGAACTTAACTATGATACAATAGGTTATGCTCTTGCTACTATGATGCCAAATAATAATATTTTAAAGTTGACGGAAATAGTTGATACTTTAAATATTCCTTTGAAAGTCCATTTTTCTATGCATACACCAATAGATGCTGAAAGATTTGATCTTATACCTAGTACAAGAGTATCTATTGAAGAAGCATTGGCATATTTAATTAGATATAGAGATAAGATACAAAAAAATCCTAAAATAATGAATGAGTATGTAAAACTACATAGAACTAACGATCCAATAGAAATACATTATACTTTAATAAAAGGGGTAAATGATGGTGAACAAGAACTTGAAGGAGTATGCAATTTATTATCAAAATACAATATTCCAATTAAATTCATAAGATTTAATCCAATTAATGAACTAGAAAGAAGTACTATGGAAGAAATGTGGATTAAAGAAATTAAAGAGAAAGTTCCTGATTTAAGAGTAAAAACATACAGTCCACCAGGAAGAGAAATAGGAAGTTCATGTGGAGAATTTACAAAACACTATTATCATTATGAAATAGAAACAGAAAAAGAAAAAGAGGAGTTTGAAAAGTGGAGAGAAAAACATCTAGTGCGTAATTAAGTAATAATAAAGTTGCTAATTAAACTATAAAGTTATATAATAAGTAAAAGGAGTGTTTATATGTTTATAGGATTAATATTTATTTTAATAGGAGCTTTATTTTTAATATCAATAATTGCCCCAGAGTTTAACATTGATTTTTCTTATTTAATACCTTTAGTTTTAATAGCATCATCTCTATACTATATTATAAAAGGTAAGAAATTTACTCTTGCCAACACAACTGTTTTATATTTAGGAACATGGTTTTTATTAGAAGAACTAAATATTATTAAAGATCCACTAGATGATGCATTTTTTCCTATTCTTTTAATAATCATAGGAATATTCATTGTAATAGAGAGTCTAAAAGTAAAAAAAGTTTTTAAAAGAAAAGATAATAATCTAAAAAACTATTATGGTATCTTTAGTGGCTTAGAAGAAAGAGTAACAGATACTAATTTTAAAGGTGCTAATATTTATAGTATCTTTGGAGGAGTTGATTTAGATTTAAGAGGATTAGAGTTGAAAGAAGATATAATTATTAATGCTTATTCTATTTTTGGAGGAACTAGTATCTTTGTAAATGATAATTTTAAAGTAAAATTTAATTCTTTCTCACTATTTGGAGGAAATGAAAATAGATCAATTACTACCAATAAAAAGAAGGTTTCAACTTTAACAGTCAACTGTATATCAATCTTTGGTGGAACAGAGGTTAAGTAATAATCTTACAAATTAGTAAGATTATTTTTCTTGTCAAAAAGCGAAGATGTTAGTATCATTAATATGAAGGTGATAATATGCAAGTAACAATTTTAGGAACAGGAGCCTTTGGTCTTGCTCTTGGAAATTTATTACATGAAAAAAGTAAAGCCGATATTGTTTTTTGGACGGCATTTGAAGAAGAATATTTAGAAATAACTAATAATAACTCTTATGATAGAGTCTTAACTGGAATAGAATTAGCTTCTAATCTAGATGTTACTATGGATTTGAGTGCTGCTTTAACCGCTTCAGATTTAATTATTGTAGCAGTTCCATGTAATCATGTAAGAGAGGTCCTAACAAGAATTGAAGACTATCTAACTGATAATAGTAGAGTAATATTAGTATCTAAGGGTCTTGAAAAGAATACAGATCTTTTAATGACAGAAATATATGAAGAGTTAGGTTTAAAAGGACAAGTATCATATCTTGCAGGACCAACATTTGCCAAAGAACTTATCATTAATAGTAAAGCAGGATTAACACTTGGTACTAAAGATGAAAAAACTAAAGAGTTAATGTTAAAACTATTTAAAGATACTAATGTTGAAATAGAAGTAGTAGATGATTATATTGGGTTAGAACTATATGGCGTTATTAAAAATGTTTTAGCAATACTAATGGGAAGTATTAATAGTAAATATCAGGGAGACTCTACTAATGCTTATTACTTAACAAAAATATATAACTTTGCTAAAGATTTAGTAACTAAACTAGGAGGAAAAGAGAGTACTTCTACTTGTTATGGTGCCCTAGGAGATATTTTACTAACCTGTAACAGTAAAACTAGTCGTAACTATAGTTATGGAGTTTTACTATATACTAATAAGAATGAAGCTGATGTTTATAAGAAACATTATACAGTTGAAGGAAGTATTGCTATTAATTCATTGACAAAACTATTAAAAAAGAATAATCAAACATCTCCTTTTATAGAAAAACTAACTGAATATTTTAATGGTACTATTAGTCTTGATGAAGTATTAGAATTATTCTAGGAGAATTTATGGAAGTATATTTAGAATCAATAAAAACAGCTTTCCTTATTTTTCCCTTTCTAGCTTTTCTAATCACATTACCTTATCTTTTAATACAATATCATAAGTACGGCTCAGTACCTTTAATTAGAAGTAGTATTGTCTATACTTTTATTCTATATCTATTAACCGCTTACTTTCTTGTAATATTACCTCTACCTAGTAAAGAAGAAGTATTAATGATGCCAACTAAAATTCCCCAATTAATACCATTTACCTTTATAGGTGACTTTATAGAGGCCTTTAAAGAGACAAGTGGAGTTTTATCTTTCTTAAAATCTCCTATAGTTTATACAACACTCTTTAATATTGCAATTACCATACCCTTTGGAATCTACTTAAGATATTACTTTAAGAAAAAATGGTATACTACTATCATTTATACATTTTTATTAAGTCTATACTTTGAAATAACTCAGCTTACAGGTCTTTATGGCCTTTATCCAAAAGCATATCGTCTTTTCGATGTTGATGATTTAATAATTAATACCTTAGGAGGACTAATAGGTTATCTAATTACACCAATTGTCACTATATTTTTACCAGATAGAGACAAAATAGATAAACTATCTTATAAAAGAGGTAAAGTAGTCTCAATATATAGACGCTTTCTCGCTTTCCTAATAGATATCTTTATCTTTGCAACTATAATGTTCATAATACTTGCTTTATTAAACTTTAATGACTTTGTGTTACCTTTAATAATAATGACAGCAATTTATTATGTAATTTTACCTACTATAACTTCCCTTACTTTAGGAAAATACCTCGTCAAAATAAAATTAGAAAGTAAAAGCAAACATAAACACCTATCTATATTTATAAGACAAGTAATCCTTTACTTTGGAATAGTCTTTGGTCCTCTTATTTTTATAGAGTTAAATCAATATATTAATGGTCTTATAACATTATTTTACATTTTATTTGCAATATATGCTTATTTCGAAATATTCTTAAAGTTCTTTGGTCGTAAAAAGCCTTTAATATATGAAAGATTAACTAAAACAGAAAACATAAGTACAGTCTATTATATAGATCATGAGGAAAATGAACCTAGTCAAGATACTAAAAGTGTGATAAACTATAACAAAGAGGAGGTTAAAGATGAAAGTAGAAATTAAAAAAGTAATTTGGCCATCTTTGTTGAGTTCAATATTTCTATTACTACTAGGATTGTTATTATTCTTTAAATCAAGTGAAACATTAGTAGGAATATCATATTTAATAGGTGGTGTTTTAATAGCATTGGGTGTTATTGCTATCATAAGTTTTTTACGAAACAAGACAAGAGATGTATTTGTACAACTAAATATAGTTTATGGTGTTGTTAGTATTGTAGCTGGAATATTTTTAGTAATGGTACCTGAGTTTATTGGTAGTATTATTCCAATAGTTGTAGGTATTGCTGTTATCATAAGTAGTTCTTTCAAATTACAACAAGCCCTTGTTTTAAAAAATCTAGATAATAGATATTTTTTACCATCATTAATAATGGCTATATTATGTTTAATCTGTGGAGTGGTAATTTTATTTAATCCATTTACAAGTGCTGCAGTTGT
Source organism: uncultured Mycoplasmatota bacterium (assembly GCA_946498975.1). GTDB lineage: Bacteria > Bacillota_I > Bacilli_A > RF39 > UBA660 > Onthousia. Next base: position 1,346 of record CAMMQC010000047.1, on the reverse strand, counting down.
AACAGGACTTATTGGTCTTTTTATGATAATCTATGCCGTATTAGATATAGTTAATAGCTTAATTTTAAGAAAAAGCAGTAATATTAGTGTAGAAATAAGTACTGATAGAAAACAACCAAAAGGTAAAAAGGCAAAAACTGCCAAAGTTGTTAAAGAAGTAGATAAGGAAGTTGAAGAATAATGTTAATATTATTTGATTTAGAAAAATTCTTGAATGATTTAGGAGATCAAATTAATGATTTTCTAAGTAAATATACAAGTGAACCAGCATTTTGGGTAATTACTGCTATTATACTTTTTCTAATTGGTTGTTGGGCTATTAGATATTTTGGTAGGAAGTAAGTGCAGCATCACTTACTTCTTTTAATTTAAAGGAGGTGTTAAACAGTGGAAAGATTAAAAATAGGTCATAAGTATCAAATACATAGTTATAAACATAATGGACAAATCTATAAAGCATGGGATGAAGCGACACTCTTAAATTTTGATTTCAAGAAAGGAGTCTTAATTTTTGCTAATAATTGTACGACAGTTACAGAAAAAGACGGCCATACTTGGAAAACAAAAGAGCCAGCTATTTTATATTTCTTTTTAAACAAATGGTACAACATCATTGGCCAATATAAAGGAAGAGGCATATGCTATTACTGTAATATGGCAAGTCCTATAATAATAGAAGATAATACAATAAAATATATTGACTATGATTTAGACGTTAAAGTGTTTTCAGGTGGAGCCTTTAAAGTAGTAGATAAAAATGAATATAACTATCATAAGAACAAGTTTAAATATCCAAAAGAGATAGATTACATAATAAAAGAACAATTAAATGATTTAATAAATGAAATACGAAATAAAAAGAATTATTTTAATAATAATGAGATAGAAAACTGGGTAAAATACTACTTATATTTAGAAACAAATAAAAATTTTAAAAAAAATAAAAAAAAGTGTTGACAGGAAGAAACGGCTCTGATATATTAGAAAACGTCACTGAAATTTAGAACTAATTGCGAGTCAAAAAAAGTCAAAAAAAATTAAAAAAAGTGTTGACAAACAAGTTTTAAATTGATATAGTGGAGAAGCGTTGACATTAATTGTCAGTGTCAAATATACCGAAGAAAAAAGTCGATAAAAAAATTAAAAAAAGTGTTGACAAAGCAAAAACTATTTGGTATATTAAAAACGCAGCTTGAGAAAAAAGCAAAAATGTTCTTTGAAAACTAAGCAAAACGTCAATTTTGAGTTGTCGGGATTAAATGATAATAATTAAACTTTTAAATATTTTTATTGAGAGTTTGATCCTGGCTCAGGATGAACGCTGGCGGCATGCCTAAGACATGCAA
>CAMMQC010000046.1 GCA_946498975.1 uncultured Mycoplasmatota bacterium | reverse complement strand
TATAAATGCTAGTTTAAACATATTATTTGAAGGATTAAAGTTACACTATAATTTAGAATGTTTAGCATAGATAATGTTTTAGATGAAATAACAATTAAATAACAAAATCAAATTAGTACGGTAGCGACTATCGGAATTTAAGCCTATGGAGAATAAGGGATACCTTATCTATGAAGTAGGAATCCTTGGAGGTAACGACAAGGTAAAAACAAACTTGTTTGTTTTATTTGTTCTGTTAAAATATGATACTAATAAACTTTCTAAAAGAACTAAAGATAGATGTTGTAATTTTAGGCTCTTAGAAGAAAAATGTAAAGAATATGAAAAAGAAGAGGTTGCTATTTAACCTCTTCTATGAGTGTGTAAGGAAATCTGTGTAAATGAGATATCTCCATGATTAGAAGTAAGTATAAATTCTTACTTCTTTTGTTATTTAAATAATAACATACTAACTTTAATTTTCAAAGAACTAAATTCTACCATCAAACATAATAGATAGTTCTGATAGTATAGGTCCCCAGTTTCTATAAGGCTGAGTCCATTTCTTAGTTATATTTTTAGTTGCTAAATATAAGCATTTCATAAGTGACATATCTGTAGGATAGACTGACTTAGTTTTAGTATATTTTCTAAATTGTCTATTTAAAGATTCTATAGTATTAGTTGTGTACATTATCTTTCTTATTTTATCTGAAAATTGAAAGAATGGACATATAGCATCCCAATTATCTTCCCATATCTTAAGAGCTGATGAATATTGTTTTTTCCATTTATCTTTAACCTTTTGTAATTCTTCATATCCTTGTTTTTCAGTTGCTGATGTATATATTTTTCTTAAATCATTGCAAAATTCTTTTAAGTCTTTATAAGAAACAAATTTAACTGAATTTCTTATCATATGCACTATACATCTTTGCTGAATAGTATTAGGAAATGCTGTACTAATTGCTTCTTTTATTCCTGTTAAATTGTCACTACACATTATAAGTATATCTTTAACACCTCGCTGCTTTATTTCGTTTAATACGCCTAACCAAAACTTAGAAGATTCATTTTCTCCAATCCATATTCCTAATACATCTTTATAACCTTCTTTATCTATACCTAAAACTATATATGCTGCCTTTTTTACTACTCGATTATCTTCTCTTACACTAAAGTGTACTGCATCTATAAATACTATTGGATATACATCATTTAAAAGCCTTTCTTGCCATTCTTTTATTAACGGTATTACTTAATCTGTTATATTACTTACCATTGTTGCTGATACTTCTATCCCATATAAATCATGTATTTGTTCATTTATTTCTCTTGTTGTTAATCCTCTTCCATATAGTGATATTATCTTATCCTCTATGCCTGATACATCCCTTACATTCTTAGGAACTATTTTAGGCTCAAATTCTCCTTTTCTATCTCTGGGTGTTTCAAAGTCAAACTCTCCAAATTCGCTCTTTAATTTTTTCTTAGTAGTACCATTTCTATAATTTGTTTTTTCCTTTGTTTTATCATATTTAGAATAGCCCATAGATGAATCAAATTCTGCATTCATCATTTCTTGTAAGGCTCCCTTAAACATATCCTTTAAGGCACTTGATAAATCTTGGGCTGAATTAATATCATAGTTTTCCTGTATTAATTTTAATATTTCTTTTCCATTATTATTTTTTTCTTTCATACAAAAACCTCTCCATTTCTTCTATTTTATCATGGAGAAGTTTCTATTTACACAATTTTATTTACAGACTCTCTTCTATTAGTTTTATAGTCTTATCATATAAGTTTTCATTAGTATTAACATCATAACAATTAGGATAATAAAATAGTTTAGATTCCCTTCTTCCAAAAACAATAGAAGAACTATCTCGTTGAGACCTACATTCATACTCTTTACTAATTATTTCTTCTTGAATAAATTTTAGAATCTTATCATACTCTTCATCTGTTAATTCTTTTATTAAATATATATTTTCTAATGGAATATTATTTTTTTCCATAAATTGAGTCATAAAAACATATAAAGAATAACCATATACTTTCTTATCTTTTGTTATGATTGTTCCACTTTTTCCTGGACTAATACTTAAATTAGCTTTAACCTCTACTCCTAAAATACTTTTTTCTTTTAACTTATCTACTAACTCTTGCATACACATCTCCTTCTTTCTGATATAAATGTATTATATTTAATAATTAATTTGGTCGCATTAAAGGAGACAATTTATGAAGGAAAAATTAAAAGAATATATTAATGAGAACTTAAAAGCACTACCTCGTATAAGAAGAAGATTAAGTAATTATCAAACTTCAAAAGTAGATGATTATATTAATGAAAGTAATAAAGAAAGTCATTTTCAAGAATTATTATTTAAGTATATTGATGATAAAAACTTAAAAGATAGTGATGTTTATAACAAAGTTCATATTGATAGGAGATTATTTTCTAAAATTAGAAGTGATATTAATTATCATCCTAGTAAAGAAACAGTTATATTATTAGGTCTATCTTTAAAGTTAAACGAAAAAGAAATAGATAAATTACTTAATAGTGCTTCTTACTCACTACCTAAAAATAATATCTATGATTTAATTATTAGATTTTGTTTTAGCGAAGGAATATATGAACTTAAAGATGTTAATGACTTATTAGAAACATATAATTGTAATTTTCATACTAAAAGAAGAAATCTTTACTTAGACTTCTTCTTTTTCATATCTAATAGTACTTCTTTTCTTGAGAAGTTTTCTTTCCCTTTCTTATCTTTACCTATCGCTTTTACTAGGATAGTATCTCCTACATTTACAACATCTTCTACTTTGTCTATATGTTTAGTATCAAGTTGAGATACATGTACTAGTCCTTCACAACCTGGCCACACTTCTACAAAGCATCCAAAGTCATGAACTGCCACTACTTTTGCTTCATAAGTCTTTCCTACTTCTACTTCTCTTGCTACATCTTCAATCATCTTAACTGTTTTATCAATAATATCTTGGTCACTATGATATACAATTACTCTACCATCATCTTCCAAGTCTACTTTAACAGCATTAATATTATTTACATCAGTAACATTACTACAATCGCAAATAATCTTAGTGATCATTTCTCCGCCTTTACCAATAACATCACGTATTTTAGATGGAGAGATATAGAATATTTTAGTTTTAGGAGCATATTTAGATACTTCACTACGTGGTTCAGAGATTTGTTTTTTAATAACATCAAGAATCTCAAGTCTTGCCTTACGTGCTTGTTCTAAAGCTTCTTTTAATATTTCTTTAGTAACTCCTTTTATTTTAATATCCATTTGTAAAGCACATATTCCGTCTTTAGTTCCTGCTACTTTAAAGTCCATATCTCCTAAATGATCTTCCATACCAGCGATATCTGTTAGGATTGTATAATCATCATCACTTGTAATAAGACCCATAGCAATACCTGCAACTGGAGATTTTATTGGAACACCTGCTGCCATTAGACTCATACATCCTGCACAGATACTAGCTTGTGAACTACTACCATTACTTTCAAGTATTTCTGATACTACACGAATTGTATAAGGAAATTCATCTTCACTAGGTATTACTTGAAGTAAGGCTCTCTCACCTAAAGCCCCATGACCAATCTCACGTCTACCAGGTGCACCATATCTTCCTGTTTCACCAACTGAAAATTGTGGGAAGTTATAATGTAACATAAATCTCTTTTCATCTTCTAAACTAAGTCCATCAAGTATTTGATGTTCCCCTAATGCTCCTAGTGTTGTAACTGCTAAACACTGTGTTTCTCCTCTTGTAAATAAAGCAGAACCATGAGTTCTAGGAAGTAAATCTATATCAGTTGATAATGGTCTAATCTCATCCATTTTTCTACCATCACTTCTAATCTTTTCTTTAACTACAATATTTCTAAATAAACGATATTCTACATCACTAAATATCTTCTCTACTTTTACAAGCAATAAATCTAACTCTTCATCTTCTAGTTCTTTATTATCTTCCTTATATTTTTCTAATAGATTATCTTTTATTTCATCTATTTTTCCATAACGTTCTAACTTCTCTTTAATTCTTAATGCTTCATCTAAATCTTTCTCTATTAGTTTAGTTACTTCATCTCTTAAATCACCTTCAATAGTTAAAGATTCATATTCAAAAGGTGTAACTCCAATATCAGAGATAATTTCTTCTTGCCATTTACACAATTCTTTTATTGCTTCATGCCCTTTCATTAAGCCTTCAAGCATAATATCTTCACTAACTTGTTTAGCCCCTGCTTCTACCATGTTAATAGCATCCTTTGTTCCAGCGACAGTTAGGTCTAGACTACTTTTTTCTAACTCTTCTACTGTTGGATTGATAATGTATTCTCCATCAACATAACCAACTTTAACACCAGCGATAGGTCCTAAGAAAGGAGCCCCGCTTATCATAGTTGCTAAAGATGAACCTAACATTGCTGTTAGTTCAGGAGAACAATCTTGGTCAACAGATAGAACTGTATTAATAACTTGAACTTCATTCTTAAAATCTTCTTTAAATAAAGGTCTCATTGGTCTATCAATCATTCTTGCTGCAAGAGTTGCAGCTTCAGTAGGTCTTCCTTCTCTTTTAATAAAACCTCCCGGAATCTTTCCAACAGAATAAAGTTTCTCTTGATAGTTTACTGTTAATGGAAAGAAGTCACTTAATAAATTAGCTTTCTTATTAATAACAGTTGCCGTTAATATAACAGTATCATTATATCTAACCAAAACAGAACCAGTCGCTTGTTTAGCAAGTTCACCATGTTCCACAACAATCTTTTTCCCATAAAAATCATATTCATATACTTTCTTACTCATCTTACTTCCCTCTTCTTTCTCTATATTTCTTTAATACCATGCTTTTCTCTTCCATAGGTCCATCATACTTTACTAATGATAAATAAGGTACCATTGTAGGATCTACGAAAAATCCACCTACCTCACTATAATCTTTATTAGAATACTCTATTTCTGTCTCTAAATCAATAAATTTACTTTCATATAAAACTTCTCCACTAAGAGTAGATAATTCACAACCTTTCTTTATTCGATAAAGTAAGGCTTTCTCTTTAATTATTTGACTCGATATATGATAATTAGCACCCCAAAATATCATAGGCAAATCACAATTATAACCTTTTACAAACTTATAATCAGTAGTTTGTAATATATTACCTATAAAAATATTCCTAACATCAAGCTTTTTACTTCTATCTTTTTCAAATGTTCTAATTATTGTACCCTTTAATTGATGTTGATACTTTTTTAATCTAATATAAGGAATTAATTTATCTTTCTGAATATCACTAGATTCTACATATTCTTTAGTCATCAAATTAATAAATTTATCCCTAGATTCTCTATATAGTAATATTTCTTTATTATCTAAAGTAATCCCTATATAAACATTATTAGCATTCATATATTCATACAACCTCCACAAATCTATTATATAATAACAGAAAAAAAGAGAAATTTCTACTCTTTCCTTTTATTAATTTAAATTATTTTTTAGACATAATAGTTATTTTACCATTTCTCAATAATACTAATTGTTTATTTTTATTAGAAGATGTAACCGATAATATATCAGGCTTTTGTTCATGAGTTATTTCATAAGTACCTTTTAAATCATGAAAACTAAGTAACGATGAGTTTTTACTTTGAGCATAACGTGTATCACATGTTAAATTTCTAAAATTAAAATATGAATTTAAAGATTTAGCATCAAGTTCTTTTATACCAACATTTTTTCCTTTTATTTTACCATTAACATTATTTATATATGACACAACACTTCCTAAACCAGACAAATTTATTTGTCCATTAACATTAGATATTTCTTGACTTCTTATAATACTATTTATTATATCAATATTACCACTAGTACTTTCTAATTCTAACTGTTCTAATATTATATTTTTAAGCATTATTAAACCAATTTTTGATTGTATTTTAAGTTTATATGGTAATAATGGTATAAACATTTCAGAATTTGTTTTAATATTTATCTTTTTAGGATTTTTCTGTGTCCTTTCAGCACCATAAGATGTTCTAATTCTTATTTTATTATTATCCCCAAATATATCTTGATAAATATTTAAAGAACTATTACTTGCTTCTATTATAACTTCCTCCATACACCACTTACTCCTCCCTGACTTAATACTCTACAGATAGAAAAACTATTGCAATCTTGCAATAGTCTAATTATATGCTTTACTTTCTTAAACCTAGTTTCTTAACTACTTCACGATATTTTGCAACATCTTTCTTAGCTAAATAATTAAGCATATTTCTTCTTTGTCCAACTTTCATTAAAAGACCACGACGTGAATGATGATCATGAATATGAGTCTTTAAATGTTCTGTTAAATTTTCAATTTCTTTAGTTAAAATTGCTATTTGAACAGGAGCAGAACCAGTATCATGTTCATTAACACCATAATCTTTAATGATTTGTTGTTTCTCTTCTTTTGTTAAAGCCATATTAACCTTCCTTTCTTAATATATTAGCCATATTCTTGGTAATTGGTGTAAGGAAGAACTCCAACTACTAGGAATAGGTATGCACATAATATACCATAAATCTCTCAATCTGTCTATTATTTTCAAAAAAATTATGATAAAATGTCTATGGTGATAATATGGCAAGTGCAATTATACATATAGCAGTCGCTAAAGAAATTAATAGAGTTGTTCGGAAACTAAATTTAGGCAATATCTAAATTAAAAAGAGCACAAACCAAAACTGCAAAA
>CAMMQC010000045.1 GCA_946498975.1 uncultured Mycoplasmatota bacterium | reverse complement strand
GCTATTTGATATATCTAGAACTAAATAGTTATCCCACAACTTTTATGCAAGAACCACTAAATTTAGAAACAACTTAAAATATTTTGCATCTTTTACAGTTTTGATTTGTGCTCTTTTTAATTTAGATATTGCCTAATTTTAGTTTCCGAACAACTCTATTATATTATTTTTATTAAATCTTCCAAAAGTAATTAAGTCTAATACCTTTTTCTGTGTCATTTGGTTGCAGACATTTCACTATCTAACATTACTTGTTTTCCCCTTATTTCATAGATCATTTTTTCTATTTTTATATCTTCTTTATTTATTAAATCGTTAATAACAATTGCCTCCTTTCGTTTTAGTAAATACACTCTAACATAAGGAAAAAATTAATGCAAAGAGATAATTTTTAAAATTCAAGAAAAAACTAGGACAAATATTTTAAATTCTCCTAGAGAAAATTAAAAATTGACCCTAGAAAATAGGATCAATTTTAAAAATTCATATAAAATTATTATTTTAATCTAACTTCTGTTGTAACTCTTTTAACTTAGATAAAAATTCATTAGTTTTTCTAATCTCTTCATCAAACTTATCATAATTAGTAGTATTTTCAAGTTCTAAGGTAGTATTCTTCCTAACTGGTTCCTCTTCAATACCATATATAGGACTAATAATAGGACTTGGATGATAAGTACTCTTCTTTTCACTATAAGCTTCTTTTAATGGTGTAACTTTCTCTTTAGCACTTAAGAAGTCATCAATAGAAAGTTTAGGCATTTCTTCTTTAGGTTCTTCCTCTACTTCTAATACTTCAACTTGTTCTTTTTCTTTTCTATATCTTTCTTCTAATTCTTGAATACTTATAGGTTCATTACCATCATCTTGATATTGTGTTACTTCATTTTGTTCTGTAATTGTTTTACCTTTAGCGATTAATTCATCTAAACTAATAATAGCATTTTCTTCTTGTTCTGTTTCAAACTTAGTAAGTTCTATATTTCCTTCTTTCTCTTCAGATTCTAGTTTCTTTAACTCTTCTGTAATTCTTTCAAGTTCAGCTTTCGCTTCACTTTCAGTATAAACTTCATCTTTATATTTAATTACTTCTTCTTCATTCTTAGGACTTTCAACAGGTGTAATAACAGTAGGTTCTACTACCTCTACTTTCTCTTCAAATTGATTATTTAGCATAATACTATCATTTATATTAACAAGATTTTCTTTGACACTAACAACTACTGGTTCTACTTCAATAGGACTAGAGGCAACACTTTCAATAACAACTTCAGGAGTTGGTTTAGCTTCTACTACTTCAGCTTTTTCTTCAGGGACAATGACTGGATTAACTATAGTAGTATTGTTAACTTCAGGAATCTCTATTTTTTCTTCTTTTATTTCTTCCTTTTTAGGTTCTTCTTTAGTAATAGGAGTAGTTTTCCTAGCATTTTCTTCCTTATTCGCTCTTGCAACTTCTTCTACTAATTTATTTAGTTGCATAGTATTATTTTGTAACTTTTTCTTCTCTTCATGTTTTTTCATAAATTCATGGAACCAAAGAATAAAATACACAAATAAAATTAGTCCAATAATTGCTAGAACTATTAAAACCTCCTTAGTTGCTAAAAAATCTATTATATTTTCCATTAATCGACACCTCTTTACTACACTGATAAATTCAGTTTAGCATAGTCTTAAATATTAAAAAAGTAGTTACATAAAATTTTACAGAAAAATTACACAGACTTTACAAAAGATATTTACATTTATTTACGAACATATTTTTACATATTTTTTACGTTTTACAGTCATATATATAATTAGGAGGGGTACTATATGCGAAAAGAGACCTTTATAAAATCAACAATTATTCTAATTATTGGAGGCTTTTTAACTAAAGCTTTAGGAATGATTATAAAGATAGTTATGAGTAGACTAATGAGTAGTGAAGGAATTGGATTATATATGTTAGTCTTACCTACTTTCTCTTTATTAATTGGTCTATGTCAATTTGGTATACCAACTGCTTTATCAAAGTTAATTGCAGAAGACTCTAAAAATAATAAAAGACTTCTTTTTTCTTTACTTCCAATATCTTTAATAATAAATATTATAATAATTTCTTTTGTTATTGTTATTGCCCCTACTCTTGCCTTTAACTTTTTACATGAAGAACGTGCTTTACTTCCTATTCTTGCAATATGTGTAGTTTTACCTTTAACTAGTACTTCTAGTATTTTAAGAAGTTATTTCTTTGGTAAACAGCAGATGCTTCCCCATGTTACTTCTAATGTTTTAGAAGATATTATAAGACTTATTTTAATTATTATAGGTGTCCCTATTTTTATAAATAAAGGCTTAGAAGTTGCCGTTACTTTTGTAATATTAACTAATATTATTAGTGAACTCTCATCTATTTTAGTATTATTTTTCTTCTTACCAAAGAATCTAACTATAAAGAAAAAAGATCTTGCTTTTTCTAAAGGGTATGCAAAAGAAGCGATGAATATAAGTATTCCATCTACTGCAAGTAGACTTATTGGTTCTTTTGGATACTTTTTAGAACCTATAATACTAACAAATGCTCTAACTTATGTAGGATATAGTTCTAAATTTATTGTAACAGAATATGGTGTTATTAGTGGTTTTGTTATGCCCCTAATTCTATTGCCATCTTTCTTTACAATGGCGATAAGTCAAGCCTTACTACCAGTTATATCAAAAGCGACAAGTAATAAGCATTATGACTATGCTAAAAAGAAATTAAAACAAGCGATTGGAATATCTCTTTTAATAGGAGTTCCTGCTTCTCTTCTTCTTGCTATATTCCCAGAGTTCTTCTTAGGTTTAATTTATAATACTCATGAAGGAGTCGCTTATATGAGATTCCTTGCCCCTATTTGTATTTTACAGTATATACAAGCACCACTCTCTGCTTGTTTAGATGCTATGGGATTAACTAAGTTAGGACTTAAGGCAACTATTATAGGTACTTTAATTAGAACAATATTCCTTCTTATTTTCTCTTTATTAAAAATAGGAATGTGGGGACTTATCTTTTCAACAAGTTTAAATGTAATATTTACAACTTTCTATAACTTATATCAAGTTAAAACTAGTCTTAAAAAATAAAATCACTTCGCAAAATCGAAAAAAATTGCTTTTTGCGAAGTGAAAGGCTTATGTAGGAAGAATGGAGTTTTTTATTTTATTCTTTTTTCTAACTTTTTCCCCTCTTTATAATTAGCATAAATAAATCTTGTCATTAAGACTCCATAAATTAGACTTGTCGCATAAAATTCTTCTTTATTATTAAGAGAAATATTATTCTCTACTATACTTACATTATATAACGTATTAACTGTATAGGCTCCACTTATTAGCCCTAAAACTGTACTATTGAACTTTATATTATTAACTATGCTTTTAATTTTTTTCATTTTTTCACCTTTTACTATGATATAATATATGCCAAAGAGGTGGTAGTTTTGCAAAAAGTAAAGATTCTAATCGTAGATGATGAGAAGAATATTAGAGAAGTTATTAAAGAATACTCTATTTTAGAAGGTTATGAAATTATGGAAGCAGATTCTGGTGTTAAAGCTTTAGAACTATTAAATAGTGAAAAGTTTGATTTAATGATTTTAGATATTATGATGCCTATTATGGATGGATTTACTCTTCTTAATAGTATTCCTAAAGAAAAAAGAATACCTACTATAATATTATCGGCAAGAGATGATGAAATCGATAAATTAGAAGGCTTTGATAGAGGTATAGATGATTATTTAGGTAAACCTTTCTCTCCACGTGAATTAATGGCTAGAGTAAAAGCGATATTAAAGAGGACTAAAGGAAATGTTGATAGTTATTCTTATGATAAGTTAGTTGTTAATTTCTTAGAACATACTTTAAAAATAGATGATAAAGAGATTAATATTACTCCTAAAGAGTTTGAAATACTAAAGTACTTTATTAATAATAAGAAAATTGCAATATCAAGAGAACAACTTTTAAATAAAATATGAGGTTATGACTTCTATGGAGATGATAGAACTGTTGATACTCATATAAAGATGCTTAGAAATAATTTAGGTAGATATAGAGATTTGATTGTTACAGTTAGAGGTATAGGATATAAATTCGATGATGAAAAATAAACTTGCTACTAAAATATTTATGTACTTGGCTATATTTTCTCTATTTATTTTAATATTTCTTTTCTTTTTCCAAGTTATATTTATAGATACTTTCTATGAATGGACTAAGACTAAAACTATTAAAAATCTATCTAAAGATATTTTAGTTACTGAGAAAGATACTTCTTTATATGATAAACTTGATAAAGTCTCTTATAAAGAGAATGTTTGTATTGAACTAACTAATAGTAATGGAGGTAATCTATATTCTAGTTATGGGAATAATTGTAGACTAAGAAGTAAAACTATTAAAAGAAACTTTATCAATAGTAATAAAGAATCTAAAACATATAATTTAGTTAATAATTTTACTAAAGAAAAAAGTATAATGAGTGCTACTAAATTAAGTAATAATCTTTATATATTTATATCTACTTCTCTAATACCACTTGACTCTACTATTAATATTATTGAACAACAACTAATTGTTGTTAGTATTGTTGTCTTACTTCTTAGTATAGTAGTTGCTTATTTCATTTCTAAAAGATTATCTCTTCCAATAACAAAAATATCTAAAGCTGCTAAATTAATCTCTAAAGGTAAACTTAAAACTAAATTTGAAACGACAAGTGATATTAAAGAACTTGTAGATTTAACTAATGCTTTAAATGATATGAAAGATGAACTTTCTAAGACTGAAGAATTACAAAAAGATTTGATGGCTAATGTCTCTCATGATTTGAAAACACCTCTTACAATGATTAAAGCTTATGCTGAGTTAATTTTAGATATTAATATTAATGATAAAGAGAAGTGTAAAAATAATTTAACTATTATTATTGAAGAAGTTAATCGTCTTAATGAATTAGTTAATGATATACTTGCTTTAACTAAAGTAGAAAATGATTTAGATAAACTTGATATTAGTAGTTTTGATTTAATTAAGTTAATAGAAAAAATTGTAAAACAGCATAATATCTACGTTATTAAAGATGGATATAGTATAGAGTTTATTCATAATAATATAAAAGAATTAATGATATATGCAGATAAAAAGAAGATAGAACAAGTAATATATAATTTACTTAATAATGCTTTAAACTATACTGGTGAAGATAAGAAAGTTATTATTAAAGTAGAAGATGATGATAAAGACTATACTATTATGGTAATAGATAGTGGTAAAGGTATTGATAAGAAAGAGCTAGACCATATCTTTGATAGATATTATCGTAGTAAGAAAAATCATAAACGCTATGTTTATGGTACTGGATTAGGTCTATCTATTGTTAAAAATATACTTTTATTACATAATTATGAGTATGGAGTAACTTCTAAGAAGAATAAAGGAACAACATTTTATTTCAAAATAAAGAAAGATTCTTAGTCTTTCTTTTTTAGTATTCTAATATATTTATCACCATATTTTTTGGTCTTAACTTCTTCATAATAATCACTAAAGTCTAATTTTTCTAAGTCATCACTTTCTAAAACTATTATTCCTTTTAAGAGATTTAACTCACTTATTTTCTTTAAAGACTTACTTAGATAATCAGTCTTATAAGGAGGATCTAAGAAAATAATATCAAACTTTTTAGGATAAAGTTTATCTAAGGCTTTTAAATAGTCCATATTTAGTACTGTTGCATTAATATTAGAATCTAGCATATTTAAATTACTTTTAATTGTTTTACAAGCCATGTATTCTTTATCTACAAATATTACTTCACGGGATCCCATACTTAAAGCTTCTATTCCAAGATTACCACTTCCTGCGAATAGGTCTAGACAAACACTATTATCAAGTTTTCCATTAATAGTTGCAAATAAAGACTCTTTAACTCTATCCATAGTAGGTCTTGTTCCTTTTAAAGTATACCCTTTTAAAACTCTGCCTTTATACTTACCACTAATTATTCTCATATATATCACTACTTTCTTTAAATATCTTATTTAATTTCATTATTAAGAGATTAGTCTCATTTTCTAACCTTTTATATTTCATAAATTTCTCATTATTATAGATTTCTTTTTTGATAGTTTCATCCCCTGTTTCTTTATATTTATTAATTAATTCAATTAACTCTTTATCATTATATATATCTTTTAAAGATTCTTTTATATCAAAATTCAACTTAGAGTTCTTTATATCAGAAAGTAGTTCTTGATAAATAATATTATAATTCATCTTCTTCCCTCTTTTCCTTATTAATATATCACATTTTACTTGGCATTTTCTACAATAAAATATATAATAAAAGTACTTGGGGGAATTATGTATGAACGGCTTAAAAGATAACGATAACTATAGTAGATTAATTAGTGATAATAGACACAATAGATGTTTTAGTGAAGAGGACCTTTATTTATTAGATGATTTAATTACTTTTAATTGTAAGTATGGAGAAGTCTTCTTTAATGAAAATAGAGATACTGAGATACTTAAAATGATTGATAATATTATAGATGAAAAGTTAAAGATTGTTAGCCCAGATTTATCTTTTAAATTTCTTAATAAGATTTGGTGCTTATCAAGTGAACCCGAAACTTCTCTTGATAGTAAAATATTAAATGATTTTGAATGTGACTTAGCAGTTAATAGATTATCTATCTTACTTCTTGATAGAGCGACTGATGATGATAATTTCTTCTATAATTACATTTCAAGTAGTAGTGGTCTAATAAGTTATTTTAAGTTTAATTATTATAGATTTTTTGATTCTAGAGGACCTAAAGCTAATAATATGTTAATGCTAGATTATATAGAATTATTTTTAGGATTATTAAACGGCTCTAATGATATTAGTGATGAGAAGAAAAAGGAAATTATTGATACTTATTTATTCTTATATAGAGATATTTATTATGAGTCTTTAAATAAAAACGCTGTGTACTAGTTTGTAAGGGGTGAATAGTTATAGTCGGCATATACTTTATT
>CAMMQC010000044.1 GCA_946498975.1 uncultured Mycoplasmatota bacterium | reverse complement strand
GATTTGTGCATTGTATAACTTTTATATTGCTTAATTTAATTTCCGAACAACTCTAATAAACTTTTAGTATTAAAAATTACTAAAGAAGTAGAACACGTAGATAATTTTCGGTATAACGGAAATTGCAATGAATATCTTTTTATCGCTAGAGAAGATGATAATCAAGAAATACTTAGTTCAGTAGTTAATAAAGATTCTAAAGAAATAAATGTAAAAACCTTAATAAGTGGATGTGATAAAATAAACTATAATCTCAAAGGTTCTACATACAATAAAGGGGCATTTTATTTAGAAACAAATAAAAAGAAAGGTATATTTTTAGGAAATTCTTCTAAAAATATTATAATAGAACCAAATTATACTGATGTGGAATATCTAGGGAAAGATTTTTATATTTTAACTTCTAATGATGTTTCTGATATAGTAAAATTTGATTACAATCTTATTATGGAGACAATAATAAAATCGTGTTCTATTGTTGATAAAACTAATTATGCAGTAATATATAGTAAAAAAGATAGCTCAGAAGCAGAAAAATTTGGTTTATTCTTTCCAAACAATGGTAATGTTATTCCTGCTACTAGTGCTTCTATAAAAGTATTAAGCCAATGCTTTTATGAAGCTTTAGAAAACGGTAAAAAGGGGGTGTTCTATTTAGGAAATTTGATTATACCAAAAGAATATGAAAATATTCAAATTTCTTTTTCTCCTAAACATAAAGAATTAGATGATGCTAATAGAGTTTATTTCTCTCTTGAAAAAGAAAAGAGTTGTTTACTTGCTAGAAGATGGTGTTTTCCTTCAAGTGAAATAAAAGAAGGTATAAAGACAAAGTTAGAAACTCTTGGAGAGTATAATGATATATCTTTTCTTAAAGATATAATTGTATGTAGGACTTTAGATAGTACTTATATTTATGATTATGATTATATTTTGTTATGTAAAGTTTCTTCTAATGCTGTCATTGCACCTGTAGAACTTAAAACAGATTATAGTACGTCTCTTTATAATATAGATGGAATTTATTATTATTATAGAGATAACAAGTTAATAAAGCTTTATCAAAATGTTATAAATTCATATATAACTACTTATGAAACTGATACAGATGTTTTTGAAGTTAGTACTTTTGATAAAAAGGCTTTAGAAGATTTTTCTAATTATATAGATTCTATGGAAGATAATTTAGGTGAAGAGACATTAATGAATTATTCTTCAGATAATAGGAGTTTAAAAGAAAAATATCCATCTTTAGTATTAAAAAAAACAAAAAGAAATAATTAGATGAATAATATTTTATATTAAGAAGACTTCTAAATAATAGAAGTCTTTTTGGTTATATTAATAACAGGTGATATTATGAACGTTTTAATAACTGGCGCTAGAAGTAATATAGGTTATAGTCTTGCTAAGTCCTTATCTTTAAGAGGACATATTGTTTATGCAGGATGTAAGACTATGAAAGAAAAAGAAGCTTTAGAAGAGAAAATTAATCATGAGAAGATTATTATGTTTCCTGTAGTATTAAATTTATTAGATAGTGATTTTGATATAGATAAACTTAATATAGACTGTTTAATATTACATGCATCTATTGGCAATGGAGGCAGTATCTTAGAACTATCTAATGAAAGATTTAATGAAGTAATAGATGTTAATATTAAAGGTAATTTTAGACTATTACAGAAGTATCTAAGATACTGTTATTATCATGGAAGACGTGGTAAAGTCTTTATAACTTCATCACTTGCCGCATTTTTTCCTTTACCATATCTATCTACTTATACTTCAAGTAAATTATATCTATATCAACTTGCAAATACTCTTAGATTTGAACTATTATATCAAGGACTTGATATAAGTATCTCTTTAATAATGTCTGGTGCCTATTATACAGGTTTTAATGACTTAATGATAGATAATAAATCTAAAGATGAATATATTCTTAAAGATAAAGCTTTAACTATCTCTAAATATCAAAAGATAATGTTTAGTTTATTAGAGAATATTGATTATAGTTATTTAGTTAAAGAAGTAGTTAGAGAGATAGAAAAAGATAAGCCTAAGTTTATTATTTCAAGACCACTTAATCAAAAAATATTTACAAAAATATATATCTTAATTAAGACTCTTATAGTATAATAAAGTGTATGTAAAAGAGGGATGTAAATGGATGCTAAGACATATTTAAATAATATAAGAGATAAAAATGATGATAATAGTCTTAAGTATGATAAGATGATTAGTGAGATTCCTTATATTACTAATCCTAAAGATTTAGAGAAATTAAAAGAAATACTTAATGAATTAAGAAATGAAAATAAAGATTTATATGAGTATATTGTTTCTTTATTAAAAAAAACTGATGATTTAAATGAATTGTTTCTTTTATATAAAGAATATAAAGAAGCGAAACTAAGAGAAGAAGTACTAGATAGTGAGGTTAGATCTAAAACAACAGAGTTTAATAATATAAAAGAAGATTTAAGTGATAAAGAAGATGATTTAAAAGATTTTGAAAATATCGCTAAAGAACTTAAATCTACTGGTAAAATTCTTGATGATATAAGCTCTATCGCTAGCATTAACTTAGATAGAACTTTCAATGATTTAGAGAAAGAAGAATCTAAAAGACTAGGTTTTGGTACTAAAGCTTTACTTGCCCTAGGTAGTTTTCTTGCTTTTAAGAATAATCATAATATCGTTGGAACTTTACTTGCAACATATCTTTCTTATAAAGTATTAAGTGAACTATCTTCATCTAATAAGAATAACTATATAGATTTATGTAATGAATATATAGATAGTTTAGAGACTTATAAAGATAATGCCGTAGAGATAGAGAAAAACTTAGTAAGTAACCTTGATAATATAGAGAAAGTAGAGGAAGAATTAAAAACTAAATATAAAGCTTATCTAAAAGAATCTGAATTTAAAAGAATATTTAAAGTAATAGATGATATTAAAGATACAGTTAAATATAGTCTAAAAGATATAGATAAAACTAAAGATGATATTGATAGAAGCATAGATAATGGTAAAGCGAAAGTAAAGGTAATGGAAGGGTAAATATGTTTAATGATTTTATAGATGATGAGACATTTTATGATAAAGAGTATGCTAATGATAAGTTTCCTAATAGTCCTTATTATTTGAGTTTTAGGAATTGTACATTTACCAATATAGATTTTAGTAGTAGTGATTTAGAAAGAGTGGATTTTATGTCATGTAAGTTTAAATCATGTGACTTTCGTAATACTAATTTTAGTAATAATGGGATAAAAGATTTGACTTTTACTAATTGTAATTTATTAGGAATAGATTTTAGTAGTAGTACATTAATAGATTCTACTATTAATGATTCTAACTTAGACTATAGTAATTTTTCTTTAGTTAAGTTTAATAACTTTAAATTTAATAATTGTTCTTTGAATAACTCTAGTTTTAATGAAGTTAAACTAAAGAAAGTATTATTTAATCATTGTAAATTATGTAATGCAGAATTTTTACATACCTCCCTTGATAAAATAAAATTAAATACCTGCGATATAAATAGTATAAAAGTATCTTTAGAAGACTTAAGAGGGGTTATTGTTAATATGAATCAGGCTTTAGATTTAAGCCTATTACTAGGTATTAAAATAGAAGAGAGTGATTAGATTGAATATATATGCTCATAGAGGTTTATTTGATAATAAAAAAATAGTAGAGAATACTATTAGTGCTTTTAAGAGGGCTTTACTAGATAATCTTAATATAGAACTTGATATTAGAGTAACTAAAGATAATAAAATAATAGTTTTTCATGATGATAATATTAAAAGATTAAATGGTATAGATAGATTAGTTAAAGAGATGACTTATAATGAGTTAAGTAATGTTAAACTCTTAAATACTACCGATAA
This sequence comes from uncultured Mycoplasmatota bacterium, assembly GCA_946498975.1. Classification (GTDB taxonomy): domain Bacteria; phylum Bacillota_I; class Bacilli_A; order RF39; family UBA660; genus Onthousia. The sequence goes on along the minus strand of CAMMQC010000044.1, from coordinate 5,400 downwards.
AATACCTCTTTTAGAGGATGTATTAAAGTTAGTAAATGGTAGAGTTACTTTATTAATAGAACTTAAAGAAAATTTTTCTAATAATACTTTAAAAGAATTAAATAAATTATTGCTTGATTATAATGGTAAAGTATTATTACAAAGTTTTAATCCTGTAATAATTAGAAAAATGGCTCTTACAAGCTTAAAAAGATATAAGATGGGTATTTTATTAACTAATGAATATAAAGGCTTTAAAAGAGCCTTATATGATGTTTTTATCTATAAGTACTTAATTAAACAAAAATATATTAGTTTTATCTCTAGTCCTAAAGAATTAATATTTAAAGTAAAAGAAGTATCTTTAAAAGAATTACTTATATGGACTATTAAGACTAAAGAAGAATTTATTAAATATAAAAAATATAGCAATAATTTAATATGTGAAGAAAAAGGAATAGTTAGAGATAAGTAACTATTCCTTTTACAAACAAAAAAACTAGGTGTGGACCCTAGTGATTGATAAATAATAAAGACAAGATTATAATTCATCTATTTTTTGTACTCTAAAATGTGACAAAAAAAATATACAAATAGTAATATTATATAGTAGGAGGTACTTGACATATGATTAAAAAGATACTAGTATATTTGCACGAACTGTGGTATTCTATATTTAAGATAAAGAGTGGTGCAATAAATATGAAAGATAAAAGAATTAATCGTGATATTATAGAAAATTCATATTATATGATAAATCTTTTTAATGAAGAAAAAAAACAAAAAGATTTATCTATTACAAACTTAAAATTACAAAAATTGATGTATTTTTTAGAAGCATACTATATGGTTGAAAATACTGAAGAAGAGGAATTATTTAACTCCGAATGGAGTGCTTGGGATTATGGCCCAGTTAATCGTGAATTATATAATCATTATAGAAAATTTGGTAGTATGGAAATATCGCTAAATGCTAGAGAAATTGCAAAAGGCGATAATTTACCAGAAATAAATAAAAAATATATAAAAAAAATTTATGAACTTTTTGGGGGCTTTAGTGCTTTTGAACTTGTAACATTGACACATTTGAATGATTCTCCATGGGATAGGTTATATAAAAATAATGAAAGATTAAATAAATACGATTTTGAAAAATTGAATGACTCAATAATCCCAAAAAAAGAGACCAAAGAATGGTTTAAAAACAAATTTAATTTTCTTTTCACAAGTAGTAGGGGGACAGAAAATAATGGCAACGTCAGGTAGTATAGAAGATATAAAGGAAATATTTCTTTCAAATGCAAACGAACAATATAATAAACTAAATGCACAATGGAGTAAAGACATAGAGGAATCAAATGATTTGATTTCAAAGATTGAGCATAATCACAAATATATAGGAGAAAATAGTTCTCAGATTGCTAATATGATTGAAAGCTTAAATAATAAATTAGATTATTATGCAGAATTAGGTATAGAGCTAGATCATGCAGAATCTACACCTTATAATTTTCCTGAAATTAGAAGGAATTTAGAAAAAAATTATAGAATATTATCTTTACAATATTATAAATATAATTTTGAAAAAACGAAGGAGCAATATACAGAGAGTCAAAAAATATTAGATGAAATTGTAAATAAGCAAAAGGATATAAGTGATAAAATGGATAAAACAGATAATAGAATAGAGAGCTTAGGTTCTACATTTTTAAATATTGTTTTAACTATTTCAATTACCACTAGCATGGTAGCTATTCTGCTAAATGCTAGTCCAAAGTATTCGCTAGCAATAGTGTTATGCTGTGCTTGGTTATTATTAAGTGCAATTCTATTTGTTAGTTCTTATTTTAAATCCAATACTAATCAAAATAATAAATTAGCTATAAGTGTATATGTTATACTATCTATTGTAGCTTTAATTTCTTTTTGCTTTTGTTTTTTTGCTGATGACTCTATAGAAACACGTAATGATAATAAAGTTATTACCGATAAGAATTGTTAATAGATTTAACCTATTACCCTATAATTAATAAAAGCCTAGAGGAAGAATAACCTCTAGGCTCTTTTTATTGTATTTGTGTGACTAACGTGTAGCTAACATCATCAATTTTTAATGATTATTATTTATCAATACCGCTTTAACACAACAAAAAAACTAGGTGTGGACCCTAGTGATTGATAAATGGTAGCGAGAGGGGGATTCGAACCCTCGACCTTTCGGGTATGAACCGAGCGCTCTAGCCAACTGAGCTATCTCGCCATAAAACATTAGCAAGATTATATTACCACAATTCATTAAATTTGACAATATATTTTTTGCTTTTTTCATAAGTGATACTAATTATATTATTAACTAATTAATTTAAAATATACATATAAAGAAGAAGTAATATTCAAATACTACTTCTTCATACTATAAACATAATCTATTGGTTTTTTATAGCCATCTAGACGTTTAGATAAAACTTTCATCGCTCTGTCTTTACTACCAGTTAAAGGAAATAATTTACTGCTTATAACATAATCATATAAATTATTTTCTATAAGAAAGTCTAAATGATTAGCTTTTAAGCTTTCTTTAGTAATTCCACCAAACATAGCCATAATATTATTAATATTTAATCTTTCTATTTCTTTTTCGCTATCTTTAAATTTGTAATACCATCTATCTGGATTAATTAAGACTATATTATTCTCTGTTAATATAATATTGTCTCTTTTTAAATCATGAAGTCTTATTTTATATGCGCTTATTTTTTTTATTAGTTCCAACATCTTTTCCATATTATATAATAAATATTCAGAAGGTATTTCTAAAAAATCATTATATATTTCTTCATAATAAGAAAGTATATAAGCATCGGCCATATATTGATAAGTTTTGTCCTCATATAATAACTTTTTAATATCTACAAGATTAAAATGTTTTATGTTCTTTAAATCTTCATAAATTGAAGTTTTAAGAAAATTATCATTAAGAGTTATACCACTATCATAACGTTTGAAACATAAATCATCATTATACCTATAAACAGTTGCAAATCCTTCGCGTCTAACCTCCTTTTCTAAAACATTATCAGGAATTATAACTTCCTTACCATTTTCATCATAATATTTCATATTAAGTTCCATTCCTTTCTAATTACATTGTAACACAAATTACTCAACTGTAACAGACTTTGCTAAATTTTTTGGTTTATCTATATCAGTTCCTCTTAAAGTGGCAGTATAATAAGCGATTAATTGATAAGGAATAATAACTAATATAGGTTTAACAAATTCACTTGCTCTAGGAATATTTACGATAGTGAAAGTATCATCCTTATAATTATCATCGCATATTAAATAAATATCAGCACCTCGTGCTAATACTTCTTTTAAATTACTAATAGTCTTAGCATTTAAATTAGAATTAGTAGCACTAGCGATAACAGGGGTATTTTTCTTAATTAAAGAAATAGTACCATGTTTTAATTCTCCTGCAGCATATGATTCACTATGAATATAAGATATTTCTTTTAATTTTAAAGCACCTTCCATACTAAGATAATAATCAAGACCTCTTCCTATATAGAAGATATCTTCTTCTTTATAGATATTTTTTGCAATAGATAGATATGTATCTTTATCATTTAATAGAGGAGTGATTAGTTTCTCTATACTTTTAAACTCATCTATTACCTCTATTGTGTTATCTCTACTTATTGTTTTATTCCTTAGTCCATGAGAATGTACTAGAATAGAAAGAAGTGCTACTTGAGCCGTATAAGCTTTAGTAGATGCTACTGCTATCTCACTACCTGCTTTAGTATATAGACATGTATCTACTAAATAAGAAATAGTAGAGTTTTCTACATTAATAATACCAAGAGTAGGGTAACCTTTACTTTTAACAAGTTTTAAAGCAGCGATAGTATCTGCAGTTTCTCCAGATTGTGAGATAAAGATAGTTAGTGTATCTTTAGATAAAAAGTTATTTTGATATCTATATTCACTAGCTAGATAAACACTACATCTAGTATTAGTAACTTCTTCAAAAAGATATTTAGCTACTAAACCTGCATGATAAGCAGTACCACACCCGACAATAAATATTTCTTTATATTTAGTTAAATCAGGTAATGTCATTAAAGAGTCTATTCCTTCTTCAATAAAAGGTAATACTGTCTTTAAAATAGTAGTTTTTTGTTCCATAATCTCTTTTAACATATAATGTTTATAATGACCTTTAGAATTATCATTATCTTTTAAATCAAGAGTATGTAATTCTTTATTTAATATTTCTCCTTTAATAGATTTGATTATAACTTCATTAGAACTAATTTTAGCATACTCAAAGTCATCTAAGATATAGTATTTATTAGTATATTTTAATATCGCTCTAATATCACTAGCAACTATATTAGTATTATCACTAATACCTATTACTAAAGGACTCTCTTTCTTTAACACATAAAGATTATCTAAGTCACTATCAATAATCATTGTAATAGCATAACTACCCATAACTTTATCCATAAAAGCTTTAATAGTCTTATCTACATCTTTAAACTTTTCATAATAGTAATTTAATAAAGCACATCCTACTTCTGTATCTGTACTAGATTTAAAAGAGTAGTTATTATTTTCTAACATCTCTTTAATTTCTTTAAAATTTTCTATTATACCATTATGAACAATAGTAATATGATTAACTCTATGAGGATGAGCATTAACGCTAGTTGCTTTCCCATGAGTTGCCCATCTAGTATGAGCGATACCTATATTACTTTCATCACTCTTATTAAGTTTATTTTCAAGTTTACTTACTTTACCACTTGTTTTTACAATATTTATTTTATTATTTTTAAGGTATGCGACTCCTGCTGAGTCATACCCTCTATATTCAAGATTTTTTAATCCCGTTATTAAAATAGGCAATATATTTCTATTTTTAGAAATTGCCCCAACAATTCCACACATATAAACTCCTTACTACTTTGATATATGTTTTGTTGTAATCTTTATTTTACTTTTTTGTCATATACCTTACGACTAGTAGCCGTGGTAACATCCGCCGAAGATTCGATAGTTACCAACCTCGTCAACCAAACTGGTTCTGGCGCTAAAATAAGTTATTACCTCCATCTAACTTATCCTTAATAATAGTTTATGTTAATTTTAATAAGTTTGTCAAATTACAAGTGTTAATAATTGTAAAATAAAGGGAGCAATGCTATAATTTAGTTATGTTCACGTAGCTCAGTAGGATAGAGCGTTTCCCTCCGAAGGAAAAGGTCGCAGGTTCGATTCCTGTCGTGGACACCATTTAAGAGGTAATTATGAAAATAGAAATTGATAATAAGTATATTAAAAATGTTGAAAACATGTTATAATGTTAAGCAAATTATGGCATATTTTAGTCAAAAAAATATGTCATAA
>CAMMQC010000043.1 GCA_946498975.1 uncultured Mycoplasmatota bacterium | reverse complement strand
TGTGCTCTTTTTAATTTAGATATTGCCTAAATTTAGTTTCCGAACAACTCTATTATTTGAATTAATATTACATTTATTAACAGTAGCCTTTTTCATCATAGTTAAAGGCCTTTTTAATGTTTCAGTAGTATAACTAATAATTTTGTAACGGATTAAAAAAGGATATCACAGCCGTCAAACATGCAATATCCCATACGATAAATTCTGGATTTGTTGAAGGTAACAACAACAAATTTAAACTTATCAAGCGTATTGTATATGGAAAACAAAAATTATGCAACCTTTTTAAAAGAAGTTGGTTAAACTTTTCTTCTACTTTAGATGATTTAAGTATTTTAAAATTAACAATAGATCCATTTATTAAGTATAAAAAGCAAGGTATCTAACCTCGCTCATATTTTACCATTTTCCGGAAACTTTCGGAAGAACCTAAAAACACAAATAATAGCAGATGCAAAAACTTTAAAGATATATAGTATTTCACAACCAAAAGGTAGTGTGCATGATTTCAAATTATTTAAAAATTCTTATATAGGCATTCCAAACAAAATTAAAATTCAGGGAGATAGTGGATATCAAGGAATTCAAAAAATTCATGTTAATAGTGAAACACCTAAAAAAGCTACTAAATTACATAAGTTAACAAAAGAAGATAAGAATAATAATAGACGAATTTCCAAAGAAAGAATCTTTATAGAACATATTAATTCCAACATAAAGAGATTCAAAATATTATCTACAAGATATAGAAATAAAAGGAAAAAACATGGTTTAAGAATGTCCTTAATATGTGGAATATATAACTATGAACTCGTTTAGTTACCGAACAGATTTAATATAGATGTTCATGGACTTAGAACAAAGTTCTTGGGCTATCCCTATATTAAAATAATTTAATATTATAAACAAAAGTCATAGATATTAAGATATGTTCTAATATTTATGACTTTTTTAGAGTTTTTTCTTTCTTTTTGACTTATAAATGCTATAATATTATTAGTTTGGTAGTAAGGAGATGTCTTTATGGATTTTACCTTTAATAGTAAAGAAGAACTATATCAGATGATAGAACCTGCTTTGAATGCTAAGAAAAGTGAATTAGATAGATTAGGATATCGTTATATTCATAAAAATGATGTCTGGAACTATCTAATACTAACTAAATGGTCTAAAGCTCATAATTTAGAACTTAATGATATTGTTAGTGATATCTTAAATTGTGATAATAAGCTATTAAATAATTACCTTAAAGATAATCTTGCCAAAAGAGAAAATATAGAAATTATATAAAGAAGTATAACCGGAGGTATATCATGAAGAAAGAAAAGAAAATTAAAGAAAAAAAGATAAAAAAAGAAAGAAAACATATGGCTAAAGAGAAAAAGAGTATGCTATTAAAAACAGGATTACTTGTTGTAATCGCTGCTATCGTATGCTTTTTAATAGTGCCATTATTTAAATCATTAAACTTTGGACTAGATTTACAAGGTGGATTTGAAATACTTTATGAAGTAAGTCCTATTGATGGCAGTAAAATGACTAAAGATAAGTTAAATGCAACTTATAAAAGTATGCTTAAGCGTATTGATACTTTAGGTGTTAGTGAACCTGAAATTACTTTAGAAGGTGATGATAAGATACGTGTTAAGCTTGCCGGTGTTACCAATAAAGAAGAAGCTAGAGAGACTCTATCTACTGTTGCAACACTAACATTTAGAGATAGTGAAGATAATTTACTTATGTCTAGTGATGTTTTAGATGCAGGAGGTGCTAGACTTACTACAGATCAAAATGGTAGACCTGCTGTTAGTTTAGCAGTTAAAGATAAAGATACTTTCTATAAAGTAACTAATGCTGTTAAAGACTATGAAAATAACGTAATAGTTATTTGGTTAGATTATAATGAAATGACTGATTCTTATGCTAGTGAAGGAAGTATGTGTGGAACTAGTGAAAGTAACTGTATAAGTGCTGCAACTGTTAGTGAAGGCTTTGCTAGTGATGTTATAATTCAAGGCAACTTTACAGAAGAAGAAGCTAGTAATTTAGTTGACTTAATTAATTCAGGTAGTCTTCCTGCTAAGTTAACTGAAATATCTAGTAAAACAGTTGGTGCTAGCTTTGGAGATGCAACACTTACTATGACTATGTATGCTGGTATTGCTGGTATACTTGCAATTATTATTTTATTAATTGGTATTTATAACTTTGCAGGTATTATATCTGCTGTATCAATACTTCTATATACATTATTTGTATTTGCAGCTTTCTGGCTAATAGGAGGTGTACTAACTCTTCCTGGTATTGCTGCATTAATACTTGGTATAGGTATGGCAGTTGATGCTAATGTCTTAACTTATTCTCGTATTAAAGAAGAACTACTTAAGGGGAGAAGTCTAGAGACAGCCTTTAAAAATGGTAGTAAAGCAAGTTTTGGAACAATCCTTGATGCTAACCTTACAACACTTTTAGTCGCTATTATTATGTTTTATTTAGGAGAATCTAGTGTTAAAGGTTTTGCAACAATGCTTATCATTAATATCATTGTAACAATGGTTACTATGGTTGGTATTACAAGAATCTTAATGAAGATGTTTGTTAAGACTAAATACTTTGACAATAAATTAAATTTCTTTATAGGAGTTCATGAAGATAACATTAAAGAAGAAAAGAAGAAACCTACATATAATTATCTAGGTCTTAGTAAATTCTTCGCTGCCTTTAGTTTGGTAGTAATACTTGCATCAGTTATTATGTTTACTTTTAAAGGAATGAATCTTGGTATTGACTTCCAAGCAGGTAGTGATATAACATTAGCAACTACTGAAGTTAGTGAAAAAGACTTAAGAAGTGATTTAAAAGAGTTAAAGCTTGATGAAGTAAGTATTGATGTTACTAGTAGTGAGACTGATATTAGAGTAAGTGATGAGTTAAAAGAAGATGAAATAGCAGAAGTAGAGAGTTACTTCCTTGAAAAATATAATGCTAGTGTAGATATTGGTGTTGTATCTAATGTTGTTAAACAAGATTTAATTAAGAATGCTATCTTCTCAATTCTTATCTCTCTAATTGGAATAATTCTATATATTACCTTTAGATTTAAATTTAGTTATGGTATCTCATCAGTTATTTGTCTAGTACATGATGCCTTAATGATGGTTGCAAGTGTTATTCTTCTAAGAGTAGAAGTAAATTCTATGTTTATTGCAGCAGTACTTGCAATTATTGGATATTCAATTAATAATACAATAGTAGTATTTGATAGAGTAAGAGAAAATCTAAAGAAGAAAGATAAAGATAACCTTAATAAAGAAGAACTTAAAGATATAGTTAATATAAGTATTAAAGATACAATGGCTAGAAGTATTTATACATCATTAACAACCTTGCTTCCAGTAATTGCCTTACTTGTTATGGGTAGTAGAGAAATATTAACTTTTAATGTAGCGATGATAGTAGGATTAATCGCTGGTACTTATTCATCATTATTACTTGCAGGATGGCTTTATGTATTCTTTGCAAGTAAAAAGAAAAACAGTAATAAAAAGAAAAAGATAGTTAAAGAAGTGAGTGAAAAGACTATTAAAGGTATAAACGATTAAAGTTAAGTAAAGGGGTGTAAGACGTGAAAAAAGATACTATTACAATAGATGATTTAATGGAAAAGGTAGATTCTTATATAAAAGACCCTAAAGAAAGAGAAAAGATACTTGATGCTTATTATTATGCTAAAGAAAAACATGCTGGACAGTATCGTAAGAGTGGGGAGGAATATATTATTCATCCCCTTAATGTCGCTTTAATACTTACATCTATTTATTCAGATAGTGAGTGTTTAGTAGCGGCACTTCTTCATGATGTTATAGAAGACTGTGATGTAGATGTAGAAGAGTTTAAAGAAAAATTTGGTCTTACCGTTTATAAATTAGTAGATGGAGTTACTAAGTTAGGTAGACTTCACTTTTCTACTGATAATGAATACTTGGTTGAGTATTATAAAAAGATAATTGTAGGTATGAGTGAAGATGTTAGAGTTATTATTGTAAAACTTGCGGACCGTCTTCATAATATGAGAACATTATGGGCAACACCAGTAGAAAAACAAAAGAAAAAGTCTAAAGAAGTTCTTGAAATATTTGCACCTTTAGCCCATCACCTTGGAATCCATAAAATAAAAAGTGAACTTGAAGACTTATCACTTCGTTACTTAAAGCCAACTGTATTCTATGATATAGCAGATAAACTTAATAAGACAAAAGCAGAACGTGATACTACTGTTTATGAGATGCAAGAAGAAGTAACAGAACTATTAAATGAACATCATATACCTCATCAGATTAAAGGCCGTGCTAAGAGTATTTATAGTATCTATAATAAATTAGATAAAGGGAAGAAATTTAGTGATATCTACGATTTACTTGCTCTTCGTGTTTTAGTAGATACAGAGCAAGATTGTTATCTTGCTCTTGGTCTAATCCATTCTAAGTTTAGACCATTACCTAAACGTTTTAAAGACTATATCGCTATGCCTAAACCTAATATGTATCAGTCATTACATACAACAGTCTTTGGTATAGATGGATATTTATTTGAAATTCAAATTAGAACTTATGAGATGGATGAAATAGCAGAAAACGGTATTGCCTCACACTGGGCTTATAAAGAAAATGGTGGTAGTAATAAAACTGCCAATCTACAGTCTATTACAACTCAAAAACTACAATTCTTTAAAGAGATAATGGAACTTGAAAACGATAAGATGAGTAGTGAAGAATTTGTTAGTTCTGTTAAAGATGAAGTTTTAAATAATAATATCTATGTCTTTACTCCTAAAGGTGATGTTTTTGAACTACCTAAAGGAGCGACACCACTTGATTTTGCCTATAAAGTTCATAGTAAAGTAGGAGAGACTACAGTTGGAGCCTTTGTTAATGGTAATATAGTTCCTTTAGATTATGAATTAAAGAGTAATGATATTGTTAAAATAAATACTAATAAAAGTGCTCATCCATCTAAAGAGTGGCTAAATATAGTTAAAACTACAGGAGCACGTAATAAGATTAAGAGTTACTTTAGTAAGAATGAAAAAGAAGTTCTAGTAGAACGAGGTAAAGAGTTCTTAGAAAAAGAGTTAAGAAAAAGAAAAATACCACTTGTAGAGTTTTATAGTGATGATAAGATTAAAGAAGTTTATAAAAACTTAAAAATAGATAATCTTGATGACTTATACTATGATATAGGTAGTGGTAAACATACTCCTAATAACGTTATTAATATAAATTATGAGAAAAAAGAAGAAGAAAAACCTAAACTACTTAAAAACATTGTCAAAATAAATGATAATGCTTCTGACATAATTGTTGATGGAATAGACAAAATAAAAGTATCTATAGCATCATGCTGTAAACCAGTTCATGGTGATGATATAGTAGGATATATTACAAGAGGTAATGGTATTACAATTCATAGAAGTACTTGTCGTAATCTTGCTAGTATGGATGATAGATGTATTAAAGTAAGTTGGGATGATAAACCTACTAATAAATATTATAGTGATTTACTTATTAGAACAGATACCTTAGATAATAAATTAATTGATATTACTAGTACTGTTAGTAAAGATAATGTTTCTATTACTAGTATTAAAACAATAAATAGAGATGAATATGCTACTTATGAGATGGAAGTTGCAGTTAATGATAAAGCTCATTTAGATAAATTAATACTAGATTTAGATAATTTACCATATATTACAAGTGTAGAGAGGTTGATATCATGAGAGTTTTAGTTCAAAGATGTAGTAATGCTAAATGTGTTGTTAATGATAAAAATATTAGTGAAATAGATAATGGTTTAATGCTTCTTGTTGGTTTTACTGATACTGATAATAAAGATACGATTCTTTGGATGGTTAATAAGGTCATAAACCTTAGAATATTTCCTGATAATAATGGAGTGATGAACTTATCTATTCTTGATGTTAAAGGCTCTATATTATCAATTTCTCAGTTTACTCTTTATGCTGATACTACTAAAGGTAATAGACCTAGTTATATAAAGGCAATGAGTGGAGAGAAAGCTAAACTCTTGTATGAATACTTTAATAAAGTTTTAAGTGAATATGTTCCTACAAAAAGTGGAGTATTTGGGGCAGATATGTCTATTACTTTAACTAATATGGGACCTACTACAATTATGTTGGAGAGATAATTATGTATAAAAATAGAATAAATTATAAATTGTTAAACTTCTTAATTCTTATGGGGCTTTTATATATTATAGTTACTAATATAGGTACTTGGTTTAATATCTTTTTATCTATTATTAGTATTTGTATGCCTTTTATCATTGCTTTTGCTATCTCTTATGCACTTAATCCTATCGTTAGGAAACTAGTATCTAAAGGTGTTAGAAAGTCTCTTGCTGTTACTATTGTTGTAGTAGTTGTGACTGCTATCATCATTACTCTTTTAGTTATAACACTACCACTTTTATATAATCAACTTGTTATGTTTGCAACTAACTTTGGTAAAGTTATAGAAGATGTTGGCGATAAATTTAATATTAATTTAAGCTTTATAGCAGATAGTAGTAAAGGTTATTTAAATGATATAATTAATAGTCTAGGTAACTTCCTAAAAGATGGTTCTATTGATATAGTTGGTAAAACTGCTTCATTCTTAGGTAAATTAGTAATATGCTATGTTGTATCTATCTATTTTCTTGCATATATGGATAATATTAGAAGAGCGATAGGAGACTTTTTAAAACAAGTTAAATATAAGTATTTCCGTTATGTTAAAGCTTTAGATACAGAACTAAGTAATTATCTAAAAGGACTATTGACATTTATGATTATTCAGTTCTTTGAATATTCTATAGTCTTTTTAATAGTAGGACATCCTAACTGGTTCTTATTTGGTGTTTTAGCATCTCTTACAACAGTTATCCCTTATTTTGGAGGACTAATTACTAACTTGCTAGCTTTGTTAACTGCATCAGTTATTAGTCCAACGCTCTTTATTGCAACACTAGTTATTTGTTTAATATTCCCTCAGTTAGATGGTTATGTAATATCTCCTAGAGTCTATGGTAAGACAAATAATGTCAATCCGTTAATTACGATTATGATGGTATCAATTGGTGGTACAGTAGGTGGACCTTTAGGTATAATTATCGCTTTACCAATATATATTTTAATATCTGCAAGTTATCGTTTCTTTAAAAACGATATTAAAAAAGGTGTTAAAAAAGTTAAAGCCGAGATTAGTTAAATAAGTGTCAAGTAGTAGTGTAAACTTGATAAAATAGGGAATATATGATAAAATTATATGTGCTTATGGAAAAGCGAGAAGAGAAAGTGGGTATTTTATGAGAACTTTTTATCCAAATGAGGAGTTTAATAATATAATAATGCCAATTGTAAGTAATACTGAGTACCAAAAGACAAAAAAATGTGTTCATCATGGAATGGATAGATATTCTCATATGATGAGAGTTGCTTACTATTCATATAAAGTAACTAAGTTTTGTCATTTAGATTATAGAAGTACAACAAGAGGAGCGGTTTTACATGATTTCTTTTTAGATGAGTATGATGAAAAGAAAGCTCATATATTAGTAAATCATCCTAAGATAGCTTTGGAAAACTCAAAGAAGTATTTTGATTTAAATGATTTAGAGCAAGATATAATTAAAGCTCATATGTTTCCAGTAGGAAAAACTCTACCAAAATATTTAGAAAGTTGGATAGTCAATGTTGTTGATGACATTGCTTGTTTCTATGAGAGAAGTTATGTCTTAAAGGAAAGTATGTCAGTTGCATGTAGTATGGTTATTTTATTATTTATGGTATTTTTTAAAAGATGGTGAGTTTTATGAATATAAAAGAATTATTAGATGGTAGTATTAATAGTATTGATATAGATGAAGAATTTACCATTCCAAAAGAAAATTATGCTAATACTGAGATAATAGATTTAGAGGAAGTTAAAGTAACAGGTAACTTAACTTATCCAAGTGATGATAATATTTTCTTAGATATAGAATGCTCTGGTACTATGAAATTAAATGATTCTGTTAGTTTAGAACCAGTAAATTATCCTTTTTCCTTTAAAATTAGTGAAAATGTGGTTGAATTCTTAGAAAAAGATCAATTTACTCTTGATATTATTAGCATTTTATGGGAAAATATAGTACTAGAGATCCCTATTCGCTATAGCGAAGTTACAAATTATGATAAATATAAAGGGGATGGATGGAGAGTTATTAGTGAAGATGATGTTAAAGATAATACTAATAATCCCTTTAAAGATTTATTAAAAGAAATAGAGAAGGAGTGATAATAATGTTAAAGTTAGATATTCAAATGTTTGCAGTTCCTTTTAGAAAGGTATCTAAAACAAGAAAAAGAATGAGAAGAAGTCATAATGCTCTTGAAGTACCTGGTATGGTTAAATGTCCTAACTGTGGTGAAATGATTAAAGCTCATCGTGTTTGTCCTAAATGTGGAAGTTATAAAGGAAAAACAGTAGTAGATATGACTGAGAAAGAAGAGGCTTAATAAAGTCTTTTTTTATTGTTATTTTTACTATTTTGTGTTAGTATATAGGAACAGAAAAGAGGAAGAGTTATGAAAGTAATTAGAGATGAAGATAGGAAGAGTAATAAGTATATAATGAGGTTTGAAGTAGAAAAAGGAAAATGCAATAAGTATATAAACGATGAAAGTAATATAATGATTAAAAGAACTACAGAAGACTATAATAATTTGGTTGTTTATATGGCAGATGGTTCGAAACCTAGGTATGCTAATATTGAAAAGAATAAAATAAAAGTACTAAAATTAATGAGAGACCAATATTTTAGAAATAAAAAGTTATTAAAAAGATTAATAGTAAAAGAAAAGATAGCTATGGCTGTGGCGATACCTTTACTTATTACTGGTTTTGGTAGCATACCATTATCAATTTTAAATGATATGAGTTTATTTAGTGTTTCTGCTGTAGTAACATTTTCTTCTTTTGCTCTTCTTACGCCTTTAACAGCATATGGTAAATCAATTGCGTATAAAATTGAAGATATTAAAAAGGGAGACTTTGTGATAGAAAATGAAGAAGTACTAAATGAAGCAGATTTAGAAAATAAAAATATATTAGAAAATGTTAAGTATAAAGATAAAGCAGTAATAAATAAAATAAAGCAAGAAAAAGATAAAGAGAATGATAAGCACTATTTTGATATTAATAGTATTGGTATTGATGGCCTATCTTTGGATGCTTTAAGAAAGATAAAAGCAAATATAGAAAGAGAAAATTATCTAGGTTTAGTTAGAAGTGATGATAAAGCTAAAGGTAATACTGAATCCAAAGGAACAGCCTATGTAAAAAAATAAAATTTATATGAATTTTGGTGCGACTGGGTAGGTCGTATAATTTAGCAGGTGGAAATCCTGT
>CAMMQC010000042.1 GCA_946498975.1 uncultured Mycoplasmatota bacterium | reverse complement strand
TATGCTCTATATATTTCCATAATACGAACCCTCTTTCTTGTAACTTAAGTGTACTACATAAAATATACGTTCGTCAATACATAAATTCGATTTTTATCCAAAAAACGCAATTTCCTTATAGATAAAAAAGGAAAAGAGAATATTGAAGTAAAAATAGAAGATGGTACTGTTTGGTTAAATCAAGCACAGTTAGTAAAATTATATAATTCTAGTAAATCTAATATTTCAGAACATATAAAGCATATATACGAAGAGGGTGAGCTAGAGGAAGAAGGGGCTGTTCGGAAATTCCGAACAGTTGCTACAAATGGCAAGACATATGATATGAAGTATTATAATCTTGATATGATAGTTGCTATAGGTTTTAGAGTTAAATCTGATATTGGAACTAATTTTAGAAAATGGGCAAATGATAAATTAAAAGAATATATGATTAAAGGATTTGTACTTAATGATGAAAAACTAAAGAATAATGGTGAAAGTCCTTACTTTGAAGAATTGCTTGCTAGAATTCGTGATATTAGATCATCAGAAAAGGTTTTTTGGAGAAAAGTATTAGATATATATGCAACGGCCATTGATTATGATCCTAAAGATAAGATATCAATAGAATTTTTTAAGACTGTTCAAAATAAAATGCATTATGCTACACATGGAAGCACAGACGGGTTATTTTTAATAGGGTAGGTTCTCTAAAAGAAAATTTAGACTAAATGATTCATTCATTACCTACTTAATGTATCAATTGCTCTGAAAAAAAAATTAACAAAATCATTCACAAGATGTTGATTTTTGTGTATGGCTTTGTTAATATTATGTTGGGTGATAAGAAAATGTTGTACTTTAGAAATGAATTAGATAAAAATAAATATTCTACTTATCAACTAAATAAAGCTATAGAAAATAAAGAGTTGTTTAAAGTGGATAATGGTTTGTATTCAGATGTAGAATTTGTAAATCCTTTAGAAATAATTTTAAAAAAATATCCTAATGCAATATTTACATCTGATAGTGCATATTACTATTATGATTTAACTGATGTTATACCAGACTATTTTTATTTAGCAACTAAAAGGTCAGATAGCAGAATCAATGATAAGAATATTAAACAAATATTTATACCTAATGATTTATTTGAATTTGGTAAAACACAGATTGAAGTAGAAAGTGTTAAAATCAATATCTATGATAAAGAAAGAATGTTAGTAGAATTAATCAGAAAAAAGAATTTAATTCCATTTGATTATTATAAGGAAATAATTACTAATTATA
The DNA here is from genome assembly GCA_946498975.1 of uncultured Mycoplasmatota bacterium. Lineage (GTDB taxonomy): Bacteria > Bacillota_I > Bacilli_A > RF39 > UBA660 > Onthousia. Next base: position 8,678 of record CAMMQC010000042.1, on the reverse strand, counting down.
GGAAGAAAACTGATACACTTGATATATATAAAATTCAAGAATATATTTCATATTATAAAAATGAATCATCATTATATGATACTTTAATGCGTGAGGTATTTTAATGAATTTAGAAGAATTAAGAAGAAAATATCTTGAAAATGGTTTTTCACTTGTTAATGCTTCTGCAAAGATTTGTCAGGATATTATTTTAAATAAAATATCTAAAAGTAAAATGAATAAAAACGTAACAATAAAAGGTGGAGTTGTTATGTATGGCTTATCTAATAATAAAAGACGTGCAACAAGAGACTTAGATTTAGACTTCATAAAATATTCACTTGGTAATGAATCAATAAAAAAATTTATAGATACATTAAATTTAGTAAACGATGGTATTAAGGTTTATATAGATGGAGAAATACAAGAATTACGTCATCAAGATTACAAAGGAAAAAGAGTTAATGTTATTTTAAAAGATGGAAACAATTTTACTGTTTCTGCTAAGTTAGATATAGGAGTTCACAAAAATTTTGATATAAAACAAGATGAATATTGTTTTAATTTAGAGGCGATTAATGAAAGTGCAACACTCGTTATTAATTCAAAAGAACAAATAATCTGTGAAAAACTCAAATCATTATTAAGATTTGGTATTAGAACAACAAGATACAAAGACATATTTGACATTTATTATTTGATTAATAAAACTGATATTAATAAAGAAGATTTGTTAAATATAATGGATACACTAATAATTAAAGATTCAACAATGAGAGAAAATAATATTGGAGATATAATAAATAATTTAGATACTATACTTAACAATAATGTTTTTAAACATAGTTTATCAGATGCAAGAAATAATTGGCTTGATATTTCTGTCGATCAAGTAATTAATAATGTTATTGATTACTTTAAATCTATGGAAACAGTTCAATTATAATTAATATAAATGACTAATTGTTTGGATAATTCAATGAAATTAGTGATAGATATTATATTATTTTTAATTTAGGAATATCAAACTATGTTACAGAGAATTTAAAAAATATAGAATAATCAAGATCAAAATTATTTATTTTATTTTGATGAATTTAGTAAAAAAAGAAAGGAGAAAAGCACTATGAAAGATATTAATATTTTAGTTTTTGGAGATAGTATTACTTATGGTGCATGGGATAAGGAAAAAAGTGGTTGGGTAAATCGCTTGAGATTAGCATTAGAAAATGACAATAGTAATAACTATTACACCATTTTTAATCTAGGAATATCAGGAGATGTTACAGAGGGTATTAAAGATAGATATGATAATGAATGTAAAATAAGATTTAATAAGAATGATAATACAATAATTATTTTTTCTATAGGAATTAATGATTCTCAAAATATAAAAGATGAAGATAGAGTTTTACTTGGAACATTTAGAAATAATGTTATTAGCTTAATTAATAGTGCTAAAAAATATACTAATAATATATTATTTATTGGATTAACAAAAGTAGATGAGTCTAAAGTAACACCTTTACCTTGGGATAAAGATAAATGTTATTTAAATAATAAAATAACTATTTTTGATAAAGAGTTAAAAAATATTTGTTTAGAAAATAATGTTGATTATTTGTATATTTATGATTTATTAGAACTTGAAGAACTATTTGATGGATTACATCCTAATAATGTAGGACATCAAAAAATCTGCGATAAAGTAAAAACTAAAATAAATAAATATTTTTAATATGAATACAAGAAGTTAGGAAGTGAAGTAATGAAGGCATGTGTTTATACATTAGGATGTAAAGTTAATACTTACGAAAGTGAATATATTATGTTAAAACTAATAGAAGCAGGATATGATGTAGTAAATAATTTAGATGAAGAAAGTGATGTTTATATAATTAATACTTGTACTGTTACTAATACTGCTGATATTAAAAGTAGAAAGATAATTAATCGTATTAAAAGAAATAATCCTAATGCTTGTATAGTTGCCTTAGGTTGTTATGTAGAAGATCATCCAAGTGATGATTTAGGAATAGATATTTATATTGGTAATAAAGATAAAAGTAAAATAGTAGAATTACTTGATTTATATTTTACTAATAAAGAGCCAATTAGAAGAGTAGGACTTAATAAAGAAAAATTTGAAGATATGTATATAACAGACTTTAAAAATAGATGTAGAGCCTTTGTTAAAGTACAAGATGGATGTGAGAATTTCTGTAGTTACTGTATTATTCCTTATGTTAGGGGAAAGTGTAGGAGTAAAGACTTAGATACAGTAGTTAGTGAGGTAACTGCTTTAGTTAATAAAGGTTTTAAAGAAATAGTTTTAACTGGTATTCATACAGGGCACTATGGGGTTGATCTTGATACTAGTTTTGCAGATTTACTTAATGCTTTAGTTAAAATAAATGGTTTAAAAAGACTTAGAATATCTAGTGTTGAAATAACTGAATTAACTGATGAAGTATTAGATATTATAAAAAATAATAAAGTAATAGTAGATCATTTACACATTCCTTTACAAGCAGGTAGTGATAAAATCTTAAAATTAATGAATCGTAAATATGATTTAGAATACTTTGAAAATAAATTAAAGGAAATTAGAAAGATTAGACCTAATATATCTATAACTACAGATATTATTGTTGGTTTTCCTAATGAAAATGAAGAAGATTTTAATGAGACTATAGAAAATTCTAAGAAATTTGGCTTTTCTAAGATTCACGTTTTTCCATACTCAGATAGAGTTGGAACTGTAGCAAGTAAAATGGATGGACATATAGATGGTAATATTAAGAAAGATAGGGCAAGAAAACTTCTTGATGTTTCTCGTGAGTTAGAGAAAGAATATGCTAATAAGTTTATAGGTGAAACCTTAGAAGTTCTTTTTGAAGAAGTTAAAGATGGTGTTAGTATAGGTCATACTAGTAATTATTTAAAAGTTAAAGTAAAAGGGAGTATTCCTTCTAATACTTTTAAAAATGTTAAGATTAAAAGCTATTTATTAGATAGTTTAATAGGAGAAGTAGATAATTAATTTTTATACGAGGAGGGATATCTTGAAAGAAAATAATTTTTTCATATACGAAACAGATAATAATGTTGAAGTAACAGCTATATTAGAAGATGAAAATATTTGGCTAACTCAAGAACAAATAAGTAAATTATATAATAAAGCGAAGTCAACAATTAATGAACATATAAAAAATATTTATTTAGAACATGAATTAGAAGAGAATAATACAATGAGAAAATTCGGAATTTCCGAATTTTCTACTAAACCTACTAATTATTATAATCTTGATATGATAATTGCAGTTGGATTTAGAGTAAAATCTAATGAAGGAACTAAATTTAGGATATGGGCTAATAAAAAACTAAAAGATTATTTAGTAAAAGGTTATAATATAAATGTTGAAAGATTTAAAAATAATGGGGCAGATCCTTATTTTGATGAGTTATTAGATAAAATTAGAGATATAAGAAGTAGTGAAAAAGTCTTTTGGAGAAAAATTCTTGATATTTATGCAACTTCTATTGATTATGATCCCAAGAAAGAAATAACTATTAATTTTTTTAAGACAGTGCAAAATAAAATGCATTATGCTGTTTCTAATAATACTGCTGCAGAAATAGTATATAATAGAGTGGATAGTAATAAAGAAAATATTGGCCTTACAAATTTTAAGGGAGATACTCCAACAAGAAAAGAGACAGAAATTGCTAAGAATTATTTAAGTATGGAAGAATTACAAGTCTTAAATAGATTAGTATCTGCTTATTTAGATGTGGCAGAAATTAATGCTTTAAAAAGGAAAACAATGACAATGAAAGACTGGATAGGAGAACTTGATAGTTTTCTTACTATGACTCATAATGATATATTACATACTAAAGGAACTGTTTCACATGAAGAAGCTTTGAAAAAAGCTCATGAAGAGTATGATAAATATATGAAAAATCATTTAACAAAAGCTGAAAAGGATTATTTAGAAATAATGAATATTGATATCAAAGAAATTGAAACTAATAATTAATAGGAGAAGATATGAGTAAAGTAACAGGAAATTTTAAAAAGACAATTTTTAGAAGTAATACTAATAACTACTTAATAGGTTTATTTAAAGTAAAAGAGACTAGTTCTGATTTAGATAAATTTATTAATAAGACTATTACTATTACTGGGTACTTACCTGACTTAAATGAGATAGATACTTATGTATTAGAAGGTAATGTTACAAATCATTCTAAATATGGAGAACAGTTTGTAGTTAATAGTTTTGAAAGAATTATGCCAAAAGAGACTGATTCTATGGTTAGCGTGTTAAGCAGTGATATGTTTAAAGGAATAGGTAAGAAAACTGCTGAAGCGATAGTTGAGATGTTTCATGAAGATACTTTTAATGTAATATTAGAAAATCCTAATAATTTATTATTAGTTAAAGGTGTTACTGAAAAACAAGTAAGAGTATTACATGAAGCTTTAAAGAATTATCAAGGGAGTTATGAGATAATACTTAATCTATCTAAATTAGGTTTTTCTACTAGAGATAGTCTTAAAATATATAGTAGATTTAAAGAAAAGAGCTTTGATATTATTAATGATGATATTTATAAAGCATATTACTATATAGATGATATTTACTTTAAGACATGTGATTATATTTTTGAAAAAAATAGTGAAGAAAAGTTAGATGTTAAAAGAATAAGAGCGGTGTTTATATATATTTTAAGAGAACTTACTAATGTATCTGGTAACACTTACTTTTATTTAGATGAAGTTAGACCTTACTTTATAAGAATAATTGGTACTGATATAAGTGATGAATTACTACTTGAAGCCTTAAACAGTTTAATTAGTTTAGAATTAATTGTAGTTAAAGAAGATAAAATCTATTTGAAAGAATATTATGATGCTGAAATATTTATTGCTAGAAGATTAAGATTACTTGCTCACGAAAAGAATGAGACATTAAAGAATTATGATAAAGTTTTAAAAGAGATAGAACTAAAAAATAATATTACTTATAATGAAGAACAAGAGACTGCTATTAGGGAAGCTTTAACTAATAAATGTTTAGTTATAACTGGTGGACCAGGAACAGGAAAAACTACGATTATTAAAGGAATTATAGACTTATATCAATCTCTTAATAAATATAATACTAAAGACTTAATAGAAAATCTTGTCTTACTTGCTCCTACAGGACGTGCTAGTAAAAGAATGAGTGAAGTTACTAATCTATCTGCTTCTACTATTCATAGATTCTTAAAGTGGAATAAAGATACTAATAAGTTTCAGGTTAATGAGTATAATAAAAGTAAAGCAAGTTTTGTTATTATAGATGAATCTAGTATGTTAGATACTTTATTACTTTGTAATTTATTAAAAGGATTATCAACAAATACTAAAATAGTCTTTGTAGGAGATGCTAACCAGTTACCTAGTGTTGGAGCAGGTAATGTTTTACATGATATGTTAGATAGTGAAGAGATTAAAACTATTAGATTAAAAAATCTTTATAGACAAGGCAAAGACTCTAATATCATAACATTCGCTCATGATATTAATGAAGGTGTACTTAATATAGATATCTTTAATAAAGGAGAAGATTTACAGTTTATAAAGTGTCCTGATAATAAAGTAATAGATACTATTAAGGAAGAAGTTAGTAAGATTAAAAATACTGACTATCAAGTACTAGCTCCTATGTATAAAACTATTAATGGAATAGATAATATAAATACTGCATTGCAAGAGTTGTTAAATCCTAAAAAATCTACTAAAAAAGAGATATCTATTAGTAATGTTGTTTATAGAGAAAATGATAAAGTAATAGAACTTACTAATATGCCAGATGATAATGTTTTTAATGGAGATATTGGTATTATTAGTAGAATAAAGTTAAGTCCTAAAAAAGAAGTATATATAGATTATGATGATAATACTGTTAAGTATACTCCTACAATGTTTAATAACTTTTCTAAAGCTTATGCCATATCTATACATAAGAGTCAGGGAAGTGAATTTAAGACTATAATTATGCCAATAGTAAAAGGATATAGAAAAATGTTATATAGAAAGTTAATTTATACAGGAGTTACTAGAAGTAAAGAAAAACTTATATTAATAGGAGATATTAAAGCATTGGAGTATGCTATTAATAATACAAACGAACAAAAAAGAAGAACTAGTTTAGATTATTATTTGAAAAATGGTATAATTTAAAAAATTAAATCCATAATACTTGTAGGAGGCAAGAATTATGGATAAGAAAAAAATGATGATAACAGCAGGTGTTATGGTTGCAGCAGGATATGGAGTATATCACTATTTTAAGAATAATCCTGCTAAACTTAACATGATGAAACAAAAAGTGAAAAATGCTGTTAATACATTTGAAGATGAGATGATGATGTAAAGTTGTCATCTTTTTAATTGTTATAATCTTAATATTGTGTTATTATTTATATAAGGATATGAGGTGTTCATGAATGAAAGAAGCGATTAAGAATAATAAAAAAGTTATTATAATAGGTATTGTTATTATAGTATTACTTCTAATAGGAGTAGCTTTTGCATATCTTACAACTACTTTACATGGAGAGAAAGAGTATTTAGTAAGAGTAGGTAGTTTAGGTTTAAGATTAGAAGAAGGCAATGAATTAACTTTAGAAAAACAAATACCTTTAGAAGATAGTGAGGGTATGATTTTAGATGGTTTTAACTTTAGTCTAATTAATGAAGGTAATATAGAAACAGATTATACTATTTATTTAGATGATATAGAACTAGATGAAGGTGAAACTAGGATGCCTGATTCTGCTATTAGATATAGCTTAACTAAAAATGAAAAAGCAGGTAGTGCAGATGATTTATCTAATATGGGGGTTAATCCTAATAGAGTAGTAGATAGTGGTAGTATAGCAGTAGATGAGACTATTAATTATACATTAAGAATCTGGATAGATTATGATGCTACTACAGAGGAAGCTAGTGGTAAGACATTTAAAGGAAAATTAAGAGTAGAAGCTAAACAATCAGTAGGAGAGAAAGTTAGTGATGTAGTATTAGATAATTTAGGAGAAAATGGAAGTACTTATGATGATGGAACAGATACTTTTATAACTGGAACTGATCCAAATAACTATATTTGGTATAGTGGTAAATTATGGAGAGCAGTATCAGTTAATAATGAAGCTAAGACAACAAAGCTAGTAACACAGTGGAATATAAGTACAATTACTTATTCAAGTGGAAGTATAGACTTTGAAGGAAGTTATATGGAAGAATGGTTAAATGATACAAGTGTAGATGGCTTCTTAGGTAATTTAAGAGATTATGAGAATTTTATTGTAACAGATGCTACCTGGGATGCGACAATGGATGCAACAGACTTAGGAAGTATAACAAGACCAAATGGGGAGGCAACTGTAACAGATGCAGTAGGATTACTTAATATGTATGAATATCAATCTAGTAATAATGGAGGAACAAATGGTTATTTAAATAATGGACTTTGGTGGTGGACCTTAACACCATATAGTTCGTCTCGCGTGCGTTACGTGTACAACTTTGGTAGCGAGGGCAACTCCAACACTCCGTCTGATGCGATTGGTGTGCGGCCATCAATAAATCTAAAATCTAGCATAAAAATTGTAGATGGTGATGGAACAGTAGATAACCCTTATCGCTTAAACGGAGATAATGATACTAATCTTTCAGGAACATTGCTGTCAAGTAGGTATAGTGGAGAATATATAAGATTTGGAAGTGGTGAGAATAATCTATATAGAATAGTAAGTCACGAGGCTCCAGGATTGACTAAGATAACTAGTACAGAACCATTAAAAAGTTCTGGAAGTTTTATGACAAGTGAATTTGGCAGTAATACAACATATTCAAGTACAAATACATTAGGAACATTTTTAAATAATGATTATCTAAATATAGGAAATGGTTATTTGACAAATGAAGATATTGCAATGATAGAAGATAGCACTACATGGTATATTGGAACAGTAGGAAGTGGAACATCATATAAATTAGCAAAATATACAGATACTAATATGTCAGGATATGCTACAAGTACAGATGCTAAAGTGGGATTACTTCGAATGGGCGAATTAATGGCCGGACAATTTGATAGAAATTACAATAATACAATTTATTGGACATTAACACCATATAGTTCGTCTCTCGTGCGTATCGTGAACAGCGATGGTAGCGAGAACAACTTCCCTCCGTCTATTGTGAGTGGTGTGCGGCCAGCTATGAATCTAAAATCTAACGTGCAAATAACTTCGGGTACAGGGACTGAATCAGACCCGTTCGTTCTAACTCTAGGTAGTTAGATGTCAGTAATCTAGGCTATAATTAGTTTAAATAGATTATAGTAGGGAATTATCAACAGTACGTCTAACGTGCATAATGTTAGCCCTGTAGAGAAACGAGCAACAAATTAGTTGCTTTTTTCTATTGACATAATTTATCTATTATGATACTTTGTATATATAAGAGCGACTTTAATAAAGATGGAGAAAGGAGAAAAATGATAATTTTTGAAAAAAGTATGAATTTTGGTGCGACTGGGTAGGTCGTATAATTTAGCAGGTGGAAATCCTGTCTAGTAAGGTGAACCCACACCACTAGTAACGAGTCTTGGAGCGAAGCTGGTAACAGTTAGTTTAAG
>CAMMQC010000041.1 GCA_946498975.1 uncultured Mycoplasmatota bacterium | reverse complement strand
ACCACCTTTATTCTTTAGATAAGTATAACATAACCATTATTTTACCCACAAAAAAATTTTACACCCCAAAAGAAAATTAGAGTTGTAATATACTCTATTTTTTGTTAGAATTTTCTAGGAGAGTGATTTAATGAGTGAGTTAGTACAAATTTTTGCCATATTTTTAGAAGGGATAATATCATTTTTCTCACCATGTGTTATTCCCCTAATACCTTTATATATGGGGTATCTTGCTACTAATGCTAAAGAGGTAGATGAAAAAGGTAATGTTACTTATAAAAAGAAAATAGTTCTAATTTATACCTTATTCTTTATCTTAGGAATATCCATGTCTTTCTTTATTTTAGGATTATCTTTTACAGGACTAGGTTTATTTTTTAAAGACAATAGAAAAATATTCCTAGAAATAGGGGGAATCTTAATCGTAATATTAGGACTATTCCAGTTAGGTATAATAAAAGTAGATTTTCTAAATAAAGAAAAGAAATTAAAGATAAATTTTAATCCCAATAAGATGAGTAAAAAAACTGCTTTCCTTATGGGATTTCTATTTTCCTTTGCCTGGACTCCTTGTGTAGGACCAGCTTTATCATCAACTTTAATAATGGCTAGTACAGCAAGTACTGCTTTAATAGGAAATTTATTTGTATTGGTTTATGCTATAGGATTCTTATTACCATTTATTATTTTAGGACTATTTACTACTAAAGTCTTAAATATTATTAAAAGAAGACAAAATATCTTAAACTATATTGTTAAGATAGGAGCGATTATCATTATAGTTATGGGAATGTTTGTATCTTACACTGGTTTTACCATGGAGACTATCAAAGATAAAGAGTCTGTAAAAAGTACAGGTAAAGTAGAACTAGCAACACCAATTAACTTTACTTTAAAAGATCAGGAGGGTAACACTCATTCTTTAGATGATTATATAGGCAAGACAATAGTTTTACATTTTTATGCCATAGATTGTTTTTCATGTTTAGATGAATTACCTCATATTGAAAAAATATATAATGACTATAATCAAAATAAAGATGATGTTATTATATTAGGAATTGCTAACACCTCTCGTAATCCTAAAGATGATATAATAGATTTCTTAAAAGAAAATAACTATACCTTTACATCACTAAATGCTAATGATAAATTATTTGATAAGTACTATATAACAACATATCCTAATACTTATATAATAAACTCTAACGGTAATATTGCTTTTACATCTTTTGGCAGTATGACTTACGAAGATTTAAAAGAAGAAATAGAGAAAGTAAGATAAAAAACTTTAAAAAAAGTCTATTTTCCTATATACTTATTATAGAGGGATAAGTAATGAATAGTAGAATTGAATTAAATAAAGATAAACAAAAAGATATAGATAGAGAAAAACAAACTGAAAGAGCAAAAAAGATAGTTAAGAGAATAGTAATATCTATTATTATAATCTTTTTACTTGTCTTTTTTACATTTTTTTACATTAGTACAATAGGTACTACTTCTTTAATAGTTAATGAAGAAGCGATAGTTAATCAAAAAATACCAGAATCATTTAGTGGTCTTAAAGTTATTCAGTTTGGAGATTTACATTATAGTAATAATGATTTACTAAAAGATGTAGTTAATGCTATTACAAAAAGGAATCCTGATTTAATTTTATTTACAGGAGATTTGTTAAGTAATGAAGACTTAACTCCAGGAAATAGGAAGAAATTAGTTAAAGAGTTAAAGAAATTAAGCACAACACTAGGTAAATATGCAGTCTTAGGAGAAAGTGATAATGATGAGGCCTTATCAATATTGTTAGACTGTGGTTTTACGATATTAGACGATAGTAATGAACTTATCTATAATGAAAGTAATGAACCTATTATGTTAGTAGGTTTAAATACCAATAATGAAGTAATTAATTATGATAAAGCCTTTACTAATTATAATGAGAATACCTATACTATAACAATATTTCATAAACCAGATTATATAGATGAATTTGTAGAAATATATCCAGTTGACCTAGCTTTAGCAGGGCATTCTCATTTAGGAGAGATTAGAATACCTTATTTACTTAATCTTGCCAATAAAGACTATGCTTCTAAATATATAAATCCATATTATGAAATTAATAATACTAAATTTTATATAACATCAGGACTAGGTACTGATACATATGATGTTAGAATTAATGCAAGACCATCTATTAATTTCTTTAGACTTAGGAAAACAACTTAGTAAAGAAGTTTTCCTTTTTCTTTTCTTCTTTTATATAAAGAGGTATCTTCTTTAATGTCTTATTATTAAGACTAATATTTATATTACCAACTTTACCACTCTTTATTGAGTCATCGATACTTGCAAGAACTTTGACATTATCTTTCTCACTATCAGTTAAAGGATAAGTAAAAGATTTATTTATATAGTACTTATTATCATCAATAACAAGATCAAAATCATTTTTATCAACAATATCATAATTACTATAATTATCAAAAGCATACTCTGCCAATCTTTCATGATTATTATATTCATCATTATCATACAAAGTAACAACAGTTATTTTTAAATTACCTTTCTTATGGGTAGTAACAAGTGTTTTACCTGCACTAGGAGTATAACCATTTTTACCACCAGTACAGTATTTATAATCTCCTAATAGTTTCATTCTGTTATACCAAAGATAACTCTTATTAAGAGTCTTTACTCGGTATTCTTCAGTTCCAATAATTTTTCTATAAGTCTTATTCTTATAAGTATATCTTGAAAGAATCGCCATATCTCTAGCAGTAGAGTAGTTCTTAGTCTCTTCATCAAGTCCATGAGGATTACTAAAAGTAGTATTAGTCATACCAATTTCTTTAGCTTTTTTATTCATCATTTTAACAAAGTCTTCTTCGCTTCCTGCTACCGCTTTTGCAATTACAACTGATGCATCATTTCCACTTCTAAGCATAAGGCCATAGAGTAAATCAATTAACTTCATCTTTTCATTTAACTCTAAATAAATACTAGTCCCATACATCTTAAGTATTTCTTCTCCTGCTTTAATCTCTTTATCTAAATCTCCTTCTTCTATAGCGATAATACAAGTCATTATCTTAGTAATTGATGCGATTAATCTCTCTTCATCAGCATTATTTTCATATAAGACACGCCCACTGTTTAAATCAACTATAATACTACTTCTAGCAGTATCAAAAGTATCTTCTTTACCAAAAACATTTAAAGGTACTAAAAATAAAAACAACATAACTAATACTTTCTTCATGAAACTTCACCTAATAAAACTTATTCTAAAAAAATGAAAGTATAACTTTCTTTATTAGTTTAATAATATTAATAGTGAAAAATGCATTCTCTGATTTAAGAAAGTTGCACAATGAAAGAGTAGAAAACTGCACAATAAAATTAAAGAAAGTTGCACAATGATATAAAATGTGATATTATGTTAGTGAGGTGAAATAATATGGCATTAACAAAAGAAGGATATAAAGAAAGATTAATTGACAAAAAAATTGATAGATATTTAAAAATATTTGGAGCTTTAAGTATAGAAGGTCCAAAATGGTGTGGTAAGACTTGGACTTCTCTAAATCATTGTAATTCTGCCATTTATTTAGATGAGACAGAAGAAAATTATAATACAAGGGCGAAAGCAGAAATTGATGTTGGCCTTATACTTGGTGAAGATTATCCCGAATTAATAGATGAGTGGGGAAGAATACCTGCTGTATGGGATGCCGTTAGACATAGATGTGATATGGATAAAATAAAAGGAAAATATATTTTAACAGAATCTACTACTATTAGAGATAAAAGTAAAATACATCATTCTGGGGCAGGAAGAATAGATAGATTAAAAATGTATTCTATGAGTCTTTACGAATCAGGAGATTCAACTGGAGAAATATCACTTACTGATATGTTCGAAGGAAAAAAAGTATGTAAAACAGTAAAGATAAAACCAACTTATGAAGGACTTGCTAAACTTATAGTTAGAGGTGGTTGGCCTGAAAATATATCTACTGATGATAATGACTTACATATATTACCTCAAAGCTATATAAATGCAGTTTTAGAGTCAGATATTTCTAAAGATGGAGTTTTAAGGGATAAAAATAAAATGCGAATGCTTTTAAAGTCACTTGCTAGAAATGAAAGTACAGTTGTAAGTAATAATACCTTAATAAGAGATATTGAAGAGGTAGCAACAGATGAAGAATACACTGTGAGTAGAAATACCATTACAGATTACTTAAATATTTTAGAAAATTTATATTTACTTGAAAATCAAGAAGCTTATACAACTAATTTAAGGTCTAAAGAAAGAGTTGGAAAATCATCAAAAAGACATTTTACAGATCCATCACTTGCTTGTGCAGTTCTTTCTATTACACCTAAAATATTAGAAAATGATATAAGAACTTTTGGTTTAATGTTTGAAGCTTTAGTAGAAAGAGATTTAAGAATATATATAGAGAGTTTAGATGGAAAACTTTATCATTATAGAAATAATAATAATGGTGTAGAAGTGGATGCAATTGTTGAGCTTCCTACTGGTGAATTTGGAGCGATTGAGATTAAGTTAGGTACAAATGAAATAGAATCTGCTAAAGAAAGTTTAACAAAGTTTTCTAATGAGGTAAAAGTGGAGCCTAAATTTAAATGTATTATATGTGGATTGTGGGATGCAGTAGTAAAAGATGAAGAAACAGGTATTTACATTATTCCAATTACTGCTTTAAAGCCATAGTTAAAATGGCTATATTTTGGAAAAGTGGGTAGTAAAGTTATTGAAAAGTGGGCAATGTTATTATATAATATCAATATAAGAAAGGTGATAATATGAGTTTAACTAAAGAAAATTATAAAGAAAGATTAATAGATGAAAAGCTAACTAAATATTTAAGTGTTTTTGGTGCAGTATCTATCGAAGGGCCTAAGTGGTGTGGTAAGACTTGGACTTCTCTAAATCATGCTAATAGTGTAGTTTATATGACTGAAAAAGATAAAAAGGATTTAGCCAATGCTAATCCAAAATATATTTTTGAAGATTTAAGACCACAACTTATCGACGAATGGCAGATAGTTCCTAGTATTTGGGATGCTGTAAGACACGAATGTGATAGTGACCATAATAAAGGAAAATTCATTTTAACTGGCTCTACTACTCTTACTAAAGAAGAACAAGAAGAAGAAGTCTTTCATTCTGGAGTTGGTAGAATTGCTACATTAAAAATGTATCCCATGAGCCTTTATGAATCAGGAGATTCAAATGGTGAAATAAGCCTTCTAGATATGTTAAACAACAAAAATGTAGGAAAGTCAGCAAAAAAATATGAACTTAATGAAATAGCTGGATTAATTATTAGAGGTGGTTGGCCTGAAAATTTAGAAGTTAGTAAAGAAAATATTGATTTAATACCAAGTAATTATATTGAGAATGTAATAAATAAAGATATACACGAGAGAAAAGATCATAAAAGAGATTCTAATAAAATGAGAATGATATTAAAATCTTTAGCAAGAAATGAATCATCACCTATTGGTTATGATACTATAGTAAAAGATATAGCAGAAAATGAAAATAGTAATGATTTAATTGAAAGCAGAAAAACAGTTGCCGATTATATTAGTGTTTTAGATGCTCTATATCTAACTGCTAATCAAGAAGCTTATAGTATTAATTATAGATCATCAAAAAGAATTGGTAAGTCTGCTAAAAGGCATCTAGTAGATCCATCATTATCCTGTGCTTTACTAGATTTATCTGTTGATAAATTAATGCACGACTTTAATACTTTTGGCTTAATGTTTGAAGCTTTAGTAGAAAGAGATTTAAGAATATATATGGATTATTTAGATGGACATTTATATCATTTTAGAGATAATACAAGTGGTGATGAAGTAGATGCTATTTTAGAATTTAAAAGTGGTGAGTATGGTGCGGTTGAAATAAAACTAAACTATAGAAGTATAGAGGAAGCGAAAGAAAGTTTGTTAAAATTTTATAATAACGTATCTAAAAAACCAAAATTCATGTGTATAATTGTTGGCAATTTTAGTGCCATTATAAAAGATGAAGAAACAGGTATTTACATTATTCCAATTACGGCTTTAAAGCCTTAGTATGTAAAGAAATATAACTATTTAATGATGAGGAAAAAATATTGCTTATGTATTAAAATAGTTGTATAATATTAAGCAATCAATGGGAGGGAACGGTTTATGAAAAAAATTGATTATAAAAAATTATTAAAACGTCTTATAGATGAGTATCCTCATGAACTTGATAAGATAGAAAAAATAGTTGATGATGCAGATAAAAATGGACAAGTTGCTAGAATTGAATTTGATGAGATAATAAAAAGTTATATTTGGTCTTCAGATGAAAAAGCTAGATTATTAAGAGTTTTTGGTTATAATAAAAGGGAACATGATATAGAGGAAAACAATGGTGCAATTAAAACACGTGATTACTTATATACAATTGAACATAATATTTTAAGTGGATTTGAGGCTTTAATGAAAGTATATAAAGATATTGAAAGTCATTATACATCCACTTATATATCTATAGATGACTCTTATAGAGATATATTTGCTGATGTTATAAAAAAATGCAAAGATGAAAACAAAGTCACTTATTTAAAAGCGATATTAGATAATTTAACTACTGAAGATATTAAAAGATTAATAGCACCATATTATAGTGGTCATATTCGTACTATTTATAATGGAAGTATATTTATTAATATAATTGCATCTAAAGATTTAAATTTAATAAAAGAGTATATTGATTATGTTGATAATATAAATATGTATTTACAAGAAGCAGTTGCAACAGGTGATATAGAAATAGTAAAATTCTTTTTAGATAAAGGAGCAGATATAAATTATTTACAAGATGAAGTAGTTCTTGGAAGATTAACACCTTTAAAAACAGCAATTGCTAATAATGACTATGAAATGGCTAAATTTTTAATAGATAATGGAGCAGATGTTAATTTACAAGTTGATGGTACTAATTTTATTAATAGATTAAACAATTATCAAATAAAAGTTTTTGATAGATTTAATCATTTTAGTCCTTATTATCATAGAGAATCATTTAATGAGGAAGATGAAAAAGCAAAACAACTCAAATATATTAGAGTATCATCTCCTTTAGAGTATGCAATTAAGTTAAGAGAACAAGACTATAAGAAAAATACGTACAACTGTAGTTACAAAGTTTATTTTAAGGGTGAGACATCTGGTGTTAAAAATGAATTATCAGTAAATAAACGTGCTATTGATGAAGAAGTAAAAAATAGGGGAGCAATAGTAGATTTAATATTTGATAAATTAGAAGATAAAAAAAGCATAAATTATAATGATTTAATAAATTTTACATTCATAACTAGAGATGTAGAGAAATTTAAAAAATATAAAGAGTATGCAATAGAATATGATTATCAATTTGATTTTGATTCATTATTTGAAATGTATTTTGATTTTGCTTATGAAAATGATAAAGAAATGGTAATTCCATTTATGGATTTAATTGCCAAATATGATAAAGATAGTAATCTATATTTAAAACTATTTAATTATTATTTAAATAAAAAAGTAATTAAATCTGGTATATATAGTAAATATCCTAATAAATTTTTTATAGATGATTTTAATAAAGAATTGCTAAATAGAATATCAGAAGAAAAACGAAAAAAAATATTTTTAATCCCATATTGTAAAGATATAGACTCATTAAAATATTTAATATCATTTGGCTTTGATATAAATCAAGCAGATGAAAAAGGTAGAAACATTTTGTACTATTTATTGTGCGATAGGCAGGTGTGGGAAGATTTAACTGAACAAGAAATAGAATTATTTAATTATTTATTAGATAATTTAAATATATCTATGAAAGATAAGGATAACAAAACAGTACTTTATTATGCTATGCAAAAATTTAACACTAAAGATGAATATTACTATGCAAGGAAAGATGTTGTTGGAACTAGAAGCAAATTAGAAAAAGCTGTAGTAATTTTGATTTCTAAAATGCCTAAAGAAAATGTTTGCAATGATGATATTACAAAAGCTTTAGAAGGAAGATTAAAATTAGAGGGGAATTATGGTGAGCAACTAATATATTTTGAGTGTATTTATCAATATCACAAGGAATTATTTGAGGCACTAATTGATAAGGGGTTTGTTCTTTCTGATAAAATACTTAATAATATGTTTGAAAGTTTATATCCTAAAGATGAGCGAGAGAAAGAAATACTTAAAGATAAAATTAATATGGATGAGACTTTAGACTTTTTATATAGTAAGTTAGACCGTAATGTAGAAATTCAAAAACTTGATATTGAACAAGAATTTAATAATTTAATGTTTCAAATTGATAGGGAAGACATAACTTTTGATGAGTTTTTAGAAAACATAAAGAAGTTTAATAATCAGATTATTAGTTTAAATCAATTTTATGAGAATAATATTAAAAAAAGATTTAATCCTGAAAGATATCTACAATATGCTAAAGAAAAATATAATACTGTATATGCGAATCTAGATAGATATTTACTATTAGCACTTATTAAAACTGTTAGAAAATTTGGTAATGAAAAACTAGCAATTGTATTAGATAATCTCCCTAACTATGACATAAATACCCGTGTTTGGTGTGAAGATATAGGATTAATTTATTGGCAATATTTAGAACAAGTAGAGAATATAATTGGTAGTGATAAAGACGGAAATCTAATATATGGTGATGATCGTTTTCATGGTGAGAATGTTTATGCTAGGGATTATGATGAACCTATAGAATTTTCAGGAGGTTTAATTCAATATGCTATTTTAACTGATGATTTACCTTTGGTAAAATTATTACAAGAGAAAGGGGCAAGTTTAAACTTTTATATAGACGGAGAAGATTATACTTGGGATTATGTAGGTTCTTATACTATGTTGAACTATATTGAATCTATTATTGGCAAGAAAAAATATAGTGATTTAGATGGTGATGAAAAAAGCTATTATTTAAGGTTGATAAATAATGCAGATTCATAATTCAAAATGTTAATTATTTAATATAGTTGTTTGTAAGGATTATTAAAATAAATTAGAAGTAAAATGTTCAGTTATTGAATTATTCGCTTCTTTTTTCGTTATAGACAGTATTATAGTATTAAAGATATTTACACTATATCTATAACAATATTGAAATTTTAAAAATATTTCTTGCTTTTTCTCTCTGTATAACATATCCTAGAATTAGGAAGGAGGATAAATGGTGAGAGTAGTAAAATTATTTGGTATTTTAGCAGTATCAATACTATTTATAACAGGTTGTGGAGGAGAAAAAACATTAACTTGTACAAATAGTGAAGAAGATAGTGGTATCAAGATGAATCAAGAAGTAACTATGACTTTTAAAGATGATAAAGTTTCATACGTTAAGATGAGTATTGATAATGAAGCGACAGATGATACTATTATTGATAACTGGGATATATTTGCATCTATGTTAGATTCCCAATTTGAAGAAACTGATAAAGATGGTGTTAAATTATCTACTGATAATAATACTGATAAACATATCTATAATGTATCATTAGAAATTGATGTAGAAAAAGCAAGTGATGATGCCTTATCAGAATATGGTTTAGACGGTATAGCAGATGCAAATGCAACTTATGAAGATACTAAAAAAGATGCTGAAGCTGATGGATTTACTTGTAAATAGAACAGGATAGGTAAATGAAAAAAATATTAAACAGTGATTTGAGCTTTTATATATAAAGGTTTCAAATCTTTTTTTAACAAAAAATACGTTTTATTTTGATAGAGATAAATAGCATATTAGATTGACAAATTCTTCTTCATAACAGGCAGAAAGATATTTTCTAATTCTTTGAAGACTTATATTATCATAAAAGGGTTTAACACTATTTAGAATACCAAGGCAAAATTTATTTACTAATTGTAAATTGAACAAAGCATTTTTATTAACAGT
>CAMMQC010000040.1 GCA_946498975.1 uncultured Mycoplasmatota bacterium | reverse complement strand
AATAGAAAATAAAGTTGATTTTTTGTAGAAAATACTTGACTTTATTATGGGAGGAAGTTTATGAAGAAGAAAAATGTTTATGATAAAATCAAAGATGAAGAAGAAAAAATAAAAGAAGAAAATAAGATTAAAAAAAGTCCTGATATTAAAGCGATGTTTAGTCAAAGAGTACTTGCTTTTCTAATAGATTTATTTATTCTTAGTATTATAACTTCACTTATTACAATGTTCATTCCTATTAATGATACTGCTACTAAACTTTATGAAGAGCAAAATAGAGTTTTAGAAGGTTATGTTGAAGGTACTGTTCCTATGGAAGAGTATGTTAATCAGATGATTGATTTAGGTTATGATATATCCAAACAGACAGTTATTATATCTATTGTTAGTATTGTTATAAGTTTACTTTACTATGTTGTTTATCCATGTTATAATAATGGGCAGACTTTTGGTAAGAAGTTAATGAAAATTAAAATTAAGAAAACTAATGATAAAGAACTTTCTATGAATGATTTGCTTATTAGAAGTATGATTAATAATAGTGTTTTGGTAAGTATTATAAATGTTATTTTAGTTCTTTTCTTAAGTAAAGATTTATATTTGAGTACTAGTAGTTTAGTTGGTGTTATTCAATATATAGTTCTTATTATTAGTTTAATAATGATAGCATTTACTAAGAATGCACAAGGATTACATGATAAAGTTGTTCATACTGAAGTTGTTATGGTTAATACAGTGAAGGAGGATGTTTTATGTACGAGCGAAAATTAACAGAACAAGAATTAGTTAGAAGAGAGAAAGCAGAGAATTTAAGAAAATTAGGGTATGATCCTTTTGGTAGTCGTTATGATAGAGAAGATTATGCTAATGATGTGAAAGAAAAATATGCTACTGTTGATCATGATGAATTTGAAAATATGACTGATACAGTTAAAGTAGCTGGTAGAATTATGTTTATTAGAAAGATGGGTAAAGCATCGTTTTTCTCTATTAAAGATAAGACAGGTTGTATTCAAGTATATATTTCTATTAACGATGTAGGAGAAGATATCTATACTTTATTCAAGAGTGCTGATATTGGAGATATAGTTGGTGTTTATGGTAAGGTTATGAAGACTAGAACTGGAGAAGTTACTATTAAATGTTTAGAGTATACTCCTTTAGTTAAAGCTTTAAGACCTCTTCCTGAAAAGTTCCATGGTCTTACTGATGTTGAAGAAAGATATAGAAGACGTTATGTTGATTTAATGATGAATGATGAATCTAAACGCGTTGCTTTCTTAAGACCTAAGATTATTCGTTCTATTCAAAACTTTTTAGATAATAAAGGTTTTGTAGAAGTAGAGACACCTGTTTTATCAACATTATTAACAGGAGCTTCAGCTCGTCCTTTTGTTACTCATCATAATAGTCAAGACTTAGATATGTACCTTAGAATTGCCTTAGAATTACCTTTAAAAAGACTTTTAGTTGGTGGTATGGAAAGAGTTTATGAGGTAGGACGTGTCTTTAGAAATGAAGGAATGGATACTAGACATAATCCTGAGTTTACTATGATGGAAGTATATCAAGCTTATTCTGATTTAGAAGGTATGATGGATTTAACAGAAAAGATGTTTGTTAATATTGCCGAGAATGTTATTGGTAAGATGGATTATCATTGGAATAATCAAGATATTAGTGTAAAAGGGCCATGGAAGAGAATTAGTATGGTTGATGCAATTAAAGAAGTAACTGGTATTGACTTTAAAAAAGAAATGACTGTTGATGAAGCTTTAGAACTTGCAAAAGAACATAATATTGAAGTTCAAGAACATGAGAAATCAGTAGGTCATATTATTAATCTTTTCTTTGAAAAATATGTAGAAGAAACATTAATTCAACCAACATTCTTATATGGACATCCAGTAGAGATTTCTCCACTTACTAAGAAAAATAAAGATGATCCTAGATTTGTTGATAGATTTGAACTATTTATTGCTGGTAGAGAAATGGCTAATGCTTATACTGAGTTAAATGATCCAATCGATCAATTGGACAGATTCCGTGAACAATTAAAAGAAAAAGACTTAGGTAATGTAGAAGCGAATGATATTGATATGGACTTTATTGAAGCCTTAGAATATGGTATGCCTCCTGCTGGTGGTATTGGTTATGGAATAGATAGACTTGTAATGTTCTTTACTGAACAAGAGAGTATTCGTGATGTTATATTGTTCCCTACAATGAAACCTATAGAGAAGTAGAGATTAATTATAATTATTTAAGGATGGTTAGTGAATTATGAATTATGATAAAGCTTTAGATGAAGTAAAAGATATATTAAATAAATATTTTCCTGTAGAAGATATTAGTGTTTTAAGTGATGAAGATAAAAGAAGATATGAACAGTTAGTTGCATATATTAATAATAGTGGGGATTATGAGGCAAAGATTAAGTTAAGTAGAATTATAGGTATGACAAAGGGACAGTTCCCAGAATTTCCATTTTATAGTGAAGATGAAAACTATTATTATAAAAAAGTTATTTCAATAGCAGAAAATGCTGTTGATGTATGTTTTAATGCTTTTCAAACTAATAATATTGAACAGGTAAATAAATGTATTGATATTATTAATGATGCATATAAACATTTAAATATTAGAGAGGTGTATTCTCCTAATGGTAAAACTTATGTTGATTATGTCAATGAGTATATAGTAAATAAAGCTAATGAATTATTTAATTTAAATTTGAGTGATTATTCTCAGATAGATATTAATAATTTAATGGAATTTCTTGTTTCTAGTAAAATGTCAAAATTAAGAGATGAAATAGCAAGACTAGATAAGGTTAGTATAATTTTAGAAAATGATGAAAGAAAACATGAACTTCAAGATGAACTAGAATATATTGAAAAACAATATTATGGTTCTGATACTTATAAAATGATACGATTTGAAAAGGAAGGTAAAGATTATAAAGAACTTTATGCTGAAGTAATAAGTGATGCAGAAAATCATCATGGTAATAAAAATCGTGAGTTTTGCAAGGAAAGATTAAAAGATACTGACGTAAGATTAAAATATTTGATAGATAAGCTTTATTTATTAAAATCTAATAATATTCATGATTATAGAATTTCAAAAATAGAAGAAGAAATAAATAATATTGGTGAACTTGAAAATGGTTTGCTTTCTAGTATTGCTATGATTGATGGTAAGCTTGATAATTTGGTTGCAGAAGCTTCTAATTATTTATATAGTTCACGTTATTTAGATTATTTGAAAGAGAATGCTGAAAATAGAATAGATACTCTTAAATCAAGGATTGCTTCCGATACTAGGGTAATTAATGATATAAATGAGAAAAGAGAAAAAGGAACTCATTCATCAAGAGATAGACATGATTTCTATATTACTAGAGAAAAGATTAGAAAAAATGAAGCTGAGATAGAACAAAAAAATGAAGAAAGTAAAAAAATAGATTTTTATAGAGAGTATACCAAAGAAATTACAGAAGGGTTATCAGAGCAACAACAAGCTGATTTGAATGAGTGGAAACATGCTTTTTCTGTATGGTTTGGACAATTAGATAATATCTTTAGTGATTATACTAATAATCCTGATATTTTAAATCAAATAAAAAAAGGTACCTTTAATTATACAAAAGAAGAAGTAAAAGAAACTTTGATGAAAAAAACTAAAGAAAAAATAATAAGAGAACAGAAATTGAATGAGATAAAGAAAAATGGAAAAATGAATATAGAAGATAATAGAAAAATATGGCAAGACTATTTTAAACAAGTTGATAATTTTGAATTAAGTGATATTGATAAATACGAAATAAATAATGATGTTGATTATATGTTTTCTATATATAATCAATATTTGAAATTAATTGGTGAGTTTAAAGAGTGGTCTAAAAATAATACAGTTTCTATTGATTTTGATACATTTTTAAGAAGCTTTCAAAAAGAAAATATAAAAAAATACCAAGATGAAGTCCTTAAAAATGCAGAACAAGCGGTTAATTTAGAAGATGCCAGTAAATCTATTATTACTGATGTTAAAAGTAATGGTAATTCTCTATAATAAAAAAACTCTGCCACTACGTATGATGTACTAAGCCTCATACTAACGTCCTAAACGAATAGTGGTACGAGTGATAAAAGAAGTAAATATTAATAGATATTTCTTCTTTCTAAAGTTAATATACTATAGTATATTATATATGTCAATTTGTTAAATTATTTAGATAAGAGTTAAATATTCTTATCTTTTTTCATATCGTATTTTGAGGTGGTGTTTTATTAAACCTATTATTGGAATAGTGGGAAGGTTATATAGTGGAGAGTCTAATATTATTTGTGTGGAAGAAATTAGACTTGCTGTTACGAAATTTGGGGGTATTCCTTTATTAATATTACCTGTTGATAAAGATGACTTGTCTTGTAAAAATCTTTATAGTGAAGAAGAGATTAAAGATTTAGAGAGTATTCTAAGTTTGTGTGATGGCTTTATTTTACCTGGAGGAGATACTTGGTATCATTTAGATGAAGTAGTTATAGATTATGCTATTAGGAGGGATAAACCTTTACTTGCAATATGTTTAGGAATGCAAGCTTTAAGTAAAGTATTAAGTGGTGAAAAGAGAATAGCTTATGATAATACTATTAAAAATAATACTCTTATTAATCATTTAGAACCTAATAAGGATTACGTTCATTCTGTTATAATTGATAAGAATAGTAAACTTTATTCTATTATAGGAAAGAAAGAAATATGGGTTAATTCTAGACATAGTTATCATGTTCCAGAACTGGATAATACTTTAGTTAGTGCTAGAAGTAGTGATGGGCTAATAGAAGGTGTTGAACTTAAAGATAAGAAATTTATAATAGGAGTACAGTGGCATCCTGAATCTAACTTAGAAGATAAACATTCTAAAAAATTATTTAAATCATTTTTTGATTATTTTAAATATTCACAAAAATTTCATTAAAAAGTTTTGTAAAAGCTTGTAAACTAAGGGAATTCTTCGTATAATTATAGTTGGAAGGAGAGAAAGATATGAAAAAGCATAATGCACTTAAAGTTGTTATTATAACATTACTTTTATTTGCTTTATTAACATGGATTTTACCTTGTGCAACTTATCAAACTGAGTATACAGAACTTGGTAGATATCAAGTTGGTTTATTTGATATTTTATCATATCAATCAACTGTTCTTGGTTACTTCGGTTATGTTGCTTTATTTGTGTTAGTTGTTGGTGGATTCTATGGCGTTTTATATAAAACTGGAGCTTATAGAAGAATGCTAGATAGTCTAGTAAAGAAGTTTAAGGGTAAAGAAGTAATATGCTTAGTTGTTATTATGGCATTATTTGCATTTTTAACTTCATTTGCAGGACTACAATTAGCATTATTAATGTTATTCCCATTTGTTATTTCATTAGTACTTATGATGGGATACAATAAAAGCACAGCCGTTGCTGTTACTGCAGGTAGTGTGGCTGTAGGTTTAATGGGAACAACATTCTCTTATAATACAACTCAAGTATTACAACAATACTTATCAGTAGAACTTACAGATTTAATCTGGGCTAAAATTGTTTTATTAGTCTTAGGAGTAGTTTTACTTGCTTTATTTGTTTTAAAATTTGGTAAGAAAGCTAGTACTAAGAAAGTTGATGATAAAGAAGAGTTTATTCCAGAAGAAGTTAAGAGTGTGAAAGCTAAAGATAAGGACAAGGATAAGAAACATAAAGTTAAAGTATGGCCATTAGTTTTAATCTTAGATTTAATGCTAATAGTTACAATTTTAGGTTTTATTCCTTGGAATGGTGCTTTCGGTATAACTTTATTTGATGATGTAACTACTGCTATTACAGAATTTGAATTATTTGGTTTCCCTATCTTTGGTAAGATTTTAGGGGCAATCAGTGCTTTTGGATATTGGACTTTAGTAGAGTTAGTGACTCTAATGTTACTTGCTATCATTATCCTTAAATTTGTTTATAAAATTAAATGGGATGATGTATTTGATGGATTTGGTAAAGGTGTTAAAAAAGCATTAGTACCTGCTTTAATTGTAATACTAATCTATACATGTTTAGTACTTACTACTTATGATCCATATCAATTAGTTATCTATAAATTTATTTTAGGATTAACTAAAGGATTTAATATCTTTACTACTGGTTTAGTTGTAGTTATTTCTAGTATCTTTAACGGAGATCCACTTTATGCATTCTATAGTGTATTACCATATTTTGTAAGTGTGGTTACTGATACTAATAATTATCAACTTATTGCTGTAATATTCCAGTGCTTATATGGTATTGTTACTTTAGTAGCTCCTACTAGTATTCCATTAATGGTAACACTTGCTTATACTAATACTTCTTATAAAGATTGGTTTAAGTATATTTGGAAACTATTAGTAGCATTACTTGTATTAGCATTTATTGTATTTACAGTATTATTACTAATCATATAGTAATATAGGCCCTTAGGGGTCTTTTTTTTTGTCAGTTTTTTGGGGCTTCTATTTCTTGATTAGAGTAAGTAAAAATCTTTACAATATTATTAGATTGGAGGAATTTTATGTTTTCAAGATTTAGTGAAGAAGCCCAGAAAGCTTTGATACTTGCAAAAAAAGAGATGAATAATTTAAGACATCCTTATGTTGGAAGTGAGCATTTATTTCTTTCTATACTTTCAATGAAGGATTTAGAGATAACAAAAGTACTAGCATCATACAATATAACTTATGAATTGTTTAAGAGTGAACTTATTAGAATAGTAGGGGTAGGGAAAGAATCTAATGAGTGGTTTTTGTATACACCTTTGTTAAAGAGGGTTATAGAGACTGCTATATTAAATAGTAAAGAGAAAGGTGAGGTAGAAGTTAGTGTTAATGAGTTATTACTTGCAATACTTGAAGAAGGAGAAGGGGTTGCGATTAGACTTTTGATAGGTCTTAATATAGATGTAGATGAGATATATAACTCTATATCAAAAGACTCTAAAGTTAGTAATAAAGCCTTACACAAAAAGTTGCTTGTAGAAGACTTTGCTGTTAATCTTAATAAAAAGATTGTAGGTAATGAGGTTGATCCTGTTATAGGTAGGGATGATGAGATTAAAAGTTTAATAGAGATATTATGTAGGAGAGGTAAAAATAATCCTTTACTGATTGGGGAAGCAGGGGTTGGTAAGACTGCTATTGTTGAAGAACTTGCTAGAAGAATAGTAGAAGGTAATGTTCCTAAACCACTTAAAGGAAAGACTATTCTTTCACTACCTATGGCTAGTTTAGTAGCAGGGACAAAATATAGAGGGGAGTTTGAAGAGAGAGTTTCTAAGATATTAAAAGAGCTTGAAGAGAATGATGATATTATTGTCTTTATAGATGAAGTTCATACGATAGTAGGAGCTGGTGGTGCGGAAGGGGCGATTGATGCATCTAACATTATAAAGCCTGCTTTAGCAAGAGGTAAGATACAGTTAATTGGAGCAACTACTACTTATGAATATCATAACTTTATAGAGAAAGATAAGGCCTTAAATCGAAGATTTCAGATTATTATGATAGAAGAGCCTAGTACTAATAAGACTAAAGAGATATTAAAGAAATTAAAGCCTTTATATGAAGCCTATCACTTTGTTAGTATTAGTGATGATATTATTGATTTAATAGTAGAACTTAGTGATACTTATATTTATGAATACTATCAACCTGATAAGTCTATTGATATATTAGATGAAGTTTGTACTAAAGCATCACTTTTAGAAAGTAAGAATGATACTTTCCTTTCTAAGATAAATATAGAACTTCAGGAAGTTATAAGTAATAAGAAGAAAGCGATTATAAAACAGGACTTTGATTTAGCTTCTACTTATAAAGAGAAAGAAAAAGAGTTACTTACTAAGAAGAATGACTTAGAACTTAATTTAATGACTAAGAGAAAGCCTAAAAAAATAACTAAAGAGATGGTTGCAGATGTTATATATTTAAAGACTAAGATACCTGTTTATGAGATTAATAAAAGTAGTAGGAAAATTATAAATAACTTAGATAAAAGTTTAAAAAAGATAGTTTTAGGACAAGATGAAATTATTACTGATTTGTGTAATAGAGTTAAGAAGGTTAGACTTGGATTTCAAGATAAGCCTCATATAGAATCTTTTTTATTCTGTGGAAGAACTGGTGTTGGTAAAACTTTATTAGTTAAAGAATTTGCTAACCTTTTATATGGAGATGCTAACTTTATTAGGCTTGATATGAGTGAATATAAAGAGGCACATACTGTTAGTAAGATTATTGGTTCTCCTCCAGGTTATGTTGGTTTTGATAATCATTTAACTGTTCTTGATACGATTAGAATGCATCCTCACTCAGTTATATTACTTGATGAGATAGAGAAAGCGAGTGGTGAAGTGATGAAACTGTTTTTACAAGTGCTTGATGAAGGGGTGTTAACAGATTCTAGGGGCAGAAAAGTTAGATTTGATAATGTGTTTCTTTTTATGACTACTAATTTAGGTTTTTCTAAAGATTCTATTGGTTTTACAGAAAGTAAAAATAATATAGATATAGAAGAGTTTCTAGGTGTGGAATTTGTTAATAGAATAGGTAAGATTTATTACTTTAATGATATAAGTAGTGATGTTATTCACAAGATTGTGGAAAAAAGATTAAATGTCTTAATAGAAGGATTTAAAAAGAAAGATTTAAAGATAAAGATATCCCCAAAAATTGTGGATAAAGTTATTAAAGAAAGCAACTATGAAAAATTTGGAGCGAGAAGAGTTGATAAAGTTATAGATGAAGTAGTTACTCCTATTGTTGTTGATGCTTGGTATAATGGAAAGAAAGAGATAACAGTCTGACTAATTTAAAACGATAGCAGTGACTAATTTAACATAGAGTATTGGCTTTCTCTATATTGTGATGTATCATTAATGTAAGAGGAAGTGATATATATGTATTTTAGAGAAACGAAAGAAATAGTAGAAAATGTAAGTAAGACATTTAAAGTGCTATTTGTTTTTGGGCCTAGAGGAGTAGGTAAAACAACACTTTTACTTAGTCTAAAGCCTGATAATATGGAATATATAACTTTGGATGATGAAGTTTTACGTGAACAAGCGAAGAGTGATCCTAAATTATTTTTAGAAGAACATCCTGCTCCTTTACTTATTGATGAAGTGCAATATGCTCCTAATTTGTTTTCTTATATAAAAATAAATGTTGATAGAGAAAATAAAAATGGGATGTACTGGTTAACAGGTTCACAACAATTTCATTTGATGAAAAATGTTAGTGAGTCTTTAGCGGGTCGTGTTGGTATTATTAATTTAAATAGTTTTATGTATTCTGAGATAGTTAAAAATGAAAAGAAAGAATTGTTTGACCCTGCTAAATTAAATGAGTATAAAACTATGCCTAAGATAGATGTTAACAAATTATATGAGATAATATTTAAAGGTGGTATGCCTACACTTTATATGGAAAAAGATATTTCACGAGATATTTATTTTAATAGTTATCTTGACACTTATATTTCTCGTGATGTTAAAGAATTGACAGAGATAGGAAATGAACTTTGTTTTAGAAAATTTATTGTAAGTGTGGCTTCAAGAACAGGAGAACAACTTAATTATACTGCTCTTGCTAATGATGCTTTAATTAGTGTTCCAACTGCAGTTAGATGGATGAGTATTTTAGTAACATCTGGACTTGTTTATTTACTTGAACCTTATATGAATAGTGAACTTAAAAGAATAACTCATTTACCTAAAATTGTATTTATGGATACAGGTCTTGCTGCTTATTTAGCAGGATATACTAGTGCAAGAGAGTTACAGCTTGGCTCTAGTTCAGGACATTATTTAGAAACATTTATTGTTAGTGAAATAATTAAAACATATAATGCTAGAGGAATTACTCCTAATCTTTATTATTATCGTGATAAAGAGAAAAATGAAATAGACTTAATATTTTATAAGAATAATAAGTTATATCCTTTAGAGATAAAAAAGACTGCTATTCCTAAAAAAGAAATGATTAAGAATTTTAGTAAGTTAGAGAAAACTAAAAAAGAAATAGGAACTGGAGGTATAATATGTTTTTATGATATTTTGACTAAGTTAGATGAAAACAATTATATTATACCTGTTTCTAATGTTATTAATTATAGTGAGCCTCAAGATTAAATTATTGAGGCTCATTAGGTTTAGTATAGAATAAAGTAGACTATAAAATATAGTAATGTTATAAATAAAATTATATATGGGAATTTTCAAAAATAAATCTTACAATTTGACAAAATAAAAACAACGACCTAAA
>CAMMQC010000039.1 GCA_946498975.1 uncultured Mycoplasmatota bacterium | reverse complement strand
TCACATTTTTATAATTTTGTTAACCCCTTTTTAGAGGTTTCCGAACAACTCTAATGTTTATGATAATTCTTCTGGTATTGACTTCAATAAAGTATATGCCGACTATAACTATTCACCCCTTACAAACTAGTACACAGCGATTTAATTTTACTTTACACATTTTATCTTATATTCATTAATATCTTTTTATTCTTAGATACAACTTTATCATATTTTTCTTTAATTTTACCATCTACTTTTATTGGATAATTAGACTCTATATAATTTATCAACTCTTCTAATTCTGTACTAAATATATCTTTAAAATATTGATAGGAATTAGGAAAATCATTTAAAAACCTATCAATATTCTCTATATTTTTAGGTAAACTAACATAAGGATTATAATAACAATAATAGTAATAATCAAAGCTTTCTGCAAAGTCTATAAGCGGTGCTAGATGAATTGTATTATTTTCTATTACTTCCTCCATATTATCGCTACTTCTATCTGTCTGTTCCATCATCATATCAATAGATATTAATTTAAACTGTTCTTTTTGATAAGCTTTAGGAAGTATTTTTAGTTTACTAACATTATACTGATGATATGCTAATTCTATATCATCTTTTTGATGTTGATATCTTAATCCTTCTTTTCTATAATTAGGCGTTGCTATCTTTAATTTACCTCTATCTAATAATAAATCTAAAGAAGTCGTTTCTAGTCCTATTTTATTACATAAGTATCTTCCTACTATTTCATTACAACAAGCCCTTTCATCTGCTTTTTTCATATAGTAATAACCATCACTAAGTTCTACTAAATAAATATTAATTCCTAAAGGACTTGAATAATTATTTTTAGTTATATTTAACTTTTTAAAGAAAGATTCATCCTCATCATAAAACTTTCTTCTAACAACATCAGTTCTAATTTTATCACTAGTTAAATCTATCATAATATCCCCCTTAATTAAGGCATATTATATCAAAAAAAGAAGGAAAATTCAATTACTTCTTTCCTTCTTTAAATGTTTCACTTAATACAGTTCCTGCTGTTACTAAGTTTTGTAATTCACTAGGAACTATTATCTTAGTAGACTGACCATTTGCTACTTTAACCATAGCATCATAACTCTTTAGTTTTAATACTGAGGCATCAGCTTTAGCTTCTTTAAGTAATCTAATTCCTTCAGCTTCCGCATTCTTAATTTTAATAATTGCCTCTGCTTCACCTTCTGCTTTCTTAATAGCCGCTTCTTTCGCTGCTTCTGCTCTTAAAACTGTACTTTCTTTTTCTCCTTCAGCGATTAATACAGCAGCTTTCTTCTCACCTTCCGCTTGTAATATCTTTTCACGTCTTTCACGTTCTGCCCTCATTTGTTTTTCCATAGCATCTTGAATATCACGAGGTGGTATGATGTTTTTAACTTCTACTCTATTTACTTTAATACCCCAAGGATCAGTCGCTTCATCTAGAATTGATCTCATTTTAGAATTAATGATATCTCTTGATGTTAAGGTTTGATCTAGTTCAAGCTCACCTATAATATTACGAAGAGTAGTTGCTGTTAAATTTTCAATCGCATTAATAGGATTTTCTACTCCATAAGTATATAGTTTAGGATCAGTTATTTGAAAATAGACAACTGTATCTATTTGCATAGTAACATTATCCTTAGTAATAACAGGTTGAGGTGCAAAGTCTTTAACTATTTCTTTTAGAGATACAGTAGATGCTACTCTATCAATAAATGGTACTACATAATGAGGTCCTGTACCAAGTGTTTTATAGTAAGAACCTAATCTTTCTATTACTTTCGCTTGTGATTGAGGAATAACTTTTACTCCTAATACTATAATAACAATAATTACTATTAATATAACCCAAAACATATTAATCACTCTCCTTTATTTCTTCTACTTTAAGTTTTACTCCATTAATAGATAATACTTTTACTTTAGAATTCTCTTCCACTTCTTTATCACTATATGCACTCCACTTCTTTCCTAGAACTTTAACTTCACCAATTCCATCTCTTTCAATTTTTTCTGTAACAACTCCAGTTTTACCTATAACCATATCTAAATTAGTAGGTACTCCTTCTCTTTTCTTCATCTTTTTAACAAAAGGTTTTGTTAAAAGTAATAAAAGAATAGAACTGATAGTAAAAAATGCTAGATGTATCATTAAATTATCAGTTGCTAAAGAAACAAAAGTTGTAATTAATGCTCCAAGTGAAAACCAAATAGATACTAAGTTCACTGTTACAAGTTCAAACAAAGCTAATACTACAAATAAAACTAACCAAAAAAGTGTCATAATACTCCTCCTTACCTAAACTATACTATAAATTTTCATAAAATACTACAAAAATATTTAAATTTTTATAGTTTGCAAAAAGTGTCTAAGTTATGACAAATAAAGGCTCTTTTACGATTATTTACATTTCATTTACATTTTTTGATTTCATTAGTAATTGAAAAATTTTGTAAAGTATAATACAATAAAAGTGTAAAGGAAAAGGGGAATTTATATGGTAAAAAAAGTTAAAATTCTTTTAGTAATTATGTCTTTAGCAGTTACCCTGAGTATTATGAGTAATACATTCTCAAGATATGTATCAGGAGCGACTGGAAATATTGATATGGCTTTTTCTAAGTGGCAAATACTTGTTAATCAAGTTGATATAACAGATGGTAGTTCATCATCAATTGATTTAGTTCCTGTCATAGAAGAAAATGATAATGTTGCTACTAATACAGTGGCACCAGGTACTAAAGGTTATGTTGATATTGATATAGATCCTACTAATGTAGATGTATCATTTAATTATAAGATTGATTTAGCAGTTAAAAATGAAGAAGTTAAAGACTTAATAATTACCAAATATGCAATTTTAGATTCTAATTATATAGAAGGAGATCAAATAGATACTATTCCAATTTTAAATAATAGTATTGATCAAGATTTAATTTATGATAAGACAACAGAAAACTTTAAATTTGAACCATTTACAATGAGAATTTACTTCGAATGGTATGAAGGTGTTGATGAACAAATGGATGATACTTTAGATACCGAAGTTGGTAAAAAAGCTGCAAGTGAAGATACACCTTTAGAAATTACAGCGACTATAAACTTTGAACAAATTACAAGTAATGAAGAAAATGGAGAATCTATATGATTCTTTTTTTTATAATATTTTTCTGATAAAATAGATATAACAAATATTAAAAATGGAGATATATATGAAATTTAATGATGAAGAAGATAATATTAAAAGAACTGAAGAAATTGTAAAGACTATCGCCCTTTTTGTTGTTATTATTCCTATTATTTTTATAATAACTATTTTTACAATTAAAGATATTTTTACAAGTAGCAATCTAAAATATATGGAAAAGTTTTATATTTTAGATGTTAATAATGAAAATAAAAGTACAATAATAAGCCTTATAGAACAAGAAAAAGATTATATAGGTTTAAATTCAAAACTCTACTGTGATTCATTATATAGAATAGAGTATTATAATATGTTTCCAGATGGTACTCATTATACAATTTATTGTAAAGATGAAGAAAATATCAATTTTGGAATTGATAAAGTTGGTGAAGATGTTTTGAAAAATTACATATATGAAAATGGCTTTTCTGAACTTAAGATAAAATAAATTATAATATTAATTATATTTTCTCTCAGTTCTTTTATATATTTTAATATAAATAACATTAAAAATGGCAATTACTGATATTATAATAAAGAAAGATAAATTACTTTGATTTCTTAAAGATATTCTATATTTCTCATTAAGTTTATATATATATTTATCTAAATCATCTATATATATATCATAATAAAACTTTTTGGGGTGATATTTTCCAGTAATAGATTTGTTAATTATTACTTTTCTATAATTATCGCTTATTTGTATGAAGCTATTATTAACTATTAAATAATTGTAATTGTTATAAGTTTTATATTGAGAACCTTTTTCTAACAATTCTTGTTCTAGTTTTTTACCAATACTTGTTGGAACATTGAAATATAATGACATTTTAAAAACATAGTCATTATAATTAATTCCTAATCTAATATTTATTTCTTTTATACTTTTTAATTTTAATAAATTAGTATTATTTAGACTATTTGATACTATTTCTTGTAGTTCATCTGTATATTTCATATCAAAATTTCTTTCATATAACATTGCATAACCTTTATTTAGATATCCATAGTTTTCTTTTCCTACTAATAAAGTATTAAATAATATAAGAAATAAAGATATATCTATTAATAATAAAACTATATAAACTTGTGATGTTTTCATATTTATATTTACCTAATTATCATTTTTTTCTGTATCACAGTCATAAGAATTTTGGGAACATTTTACAATTTTAGTATTTCTTGAACTATCTTTCCCTTCAAAAAATACATACCCATCTTTAACTTCTTTAACCGTTGCATTTTGTAGATTAACTATATTTGATAAATCTTTCTTTTGAG
Organism: uncultured Mycoplasmatota bacterium; assembly: GCA_946498975.1. GTDB lineage: Bacteria > Bacillota_I > Bacilli_A > RF39 > UBA660 > Onthousia. The sequence continues at coordinate 7,112 of CAMMQC010000039.1, read as the reverse complement.
TATTAGTTCCATCTAATGTATATTCTAATACTATACCACCAGAACATCTTGTAACATATAGTTTATTATCAGAAAAATAATTGTAATTTTCATTTTTATAATCAGTAGGGTTACTACAAGAACTAAATTCATCTAACATAATATAATCATTATCATCAACTTCATAAAATAAAGCATTTATTATTTCTTCGCTATCGTTTGGTGTTATATCAGTTACTATATATGTTTCTGTTTGATTAGTATTAGTGTTAGTATAAAAATATAAAGTAGATGTAGTATCATTGTCTTGTAAAGTATAATGTTTAAAATCACGAGTTTCTTCTTCATTACTACACCCACATATAAATATAAGTAAAACAGGAACTAACCAAAGTATTTTTTTCACACCTCATCACCTCTATATACATTTTATCATAATTTAAATAGAAAAAGACTAAAAGAATAACCTTAGTCTAAATTAGCTTTAGCAACTTCTAATACTGGTACAACACTACACTCATTTGTTTTTACTTCACCATATATCTTAGAATTATTTTCATCCATCTTTACTAATGCAAAGGCCTTATCAGTATTATATTCACTATTAATCCAATAACACTTACTAGTCGTTAAGTATGGATATGCTTGATTAGAAAATTTAAAATAACCATTACTATTAATCGCTTTATTCACTATCTCATTAAATCTATCATTATAATCTAATTTACCTATAATTACATCTGATAGATTATCTCTTACTAAATATGAAGACTCTACATTATTAGAAACTATATTTAAGATATCTTCTAGTTTAAGAGCTCTTGTACTAACATTCCAGTTACTAGAAACATTACTTAAAAGATTATTATAATCATTATAAGTACCAGAAGCATATGTTCCAAATAAATCTGGTAATAATGTAACATTAACATCCCCTATTTTATTAGATTTATCTATTACATAAGTCTTAAGACAAGTAGAACTTAATTCATTACATACTTTATTTTTCTCTACATCATATAATATTAATTTACCAAAATTATAATCAGTATCAACTTCATCATTACTTAATACATATTGTTCTGCTTTAAGACTTATAACTATTCTAAGAGATGTTCTCATCTCATAATTTGGATCTTGTTTTTTCTTAGCCTCTTCTTCTTTTTGAAAATCATAAGCTTTAGAACCCCATTCACTATCTAAAGAATCATTTTCTGAATCTAATGGCCAAGAAACAGATACATCAAATTCGCTAGTATCATCTTTAGATTTTACAAAATCTTTATTTAAAGATATATTAACGTGAAAAGGAAAATTATGAGATAATTGATCTTCTACTTGTACTGTAGAAGTATCCTCAGTTTTTAACTCTTCATCTAATACTCTAGCAGAATCTATAGAATAACTTATTTTAGCATCAGTATCACCTAAATTATTGATGTTTACCTTCTCTACTACTTGTTCCATTCCAGGATAAACATCATTTAAAGATAAAACAATCTCATTAGAAACAGGCTTACTATCTTTTTCAAATTCTATGTACCAGGCTTTTACATCCATTTCTGTAGCGGTGTTAGCAAAACCACTATAAGCAAACCAAGCAAGAGTAATAGAAAGCAGGGAAACTGCTACAAAAAACAAAGATAGAATATTAAGTTTTAAATGTTTATGTTTAATCTTCATAGGTGTAACCACCACCTTACTCTTTTATTTTTCTTCTTCTTTTATCTTCTTTTTCAAGCATTACAGATAATATTTCTGAACCAACTATATATAGTACTGGTATAACTATAAATACAAATAATCCGATATTAGTACTTATAACTTTATATATAAAGGAAAGTATCACTGATTTATGAATTACTTTACCATACAACTGGTCTTCATAAACGATTGGATCTTCTATTAGATTAGCAATACCTTTTGTATGAAAATAATACTTTCCATCTGCATCAGTTTCAATATCTACAACTTCGTGAGTTACTACTTTATTAGCAAATGTTCCTTCTTTACCTAAATAACTGATAGTATCCCCTACTTTAATATCTTTAGGATCTACTACTTTAGATATTAATACATCTCCTATATTATATTTAGGTTCCATACTTCCAGAAATTACAGTAAACATTCTATAATCAAAGAAAGAAATTCTATTATTACTAAAACGTTGTAAACATACAACAACAAAGAATAATATTACAAAGATGGTTACTACAACATTTAGTATTATTTTTAATATTCTTAATAATTTATGATAATCAAATTTTTTCATAAATACTTTTGTGTCCTTTCTAAATATTCTTCCATAGCAGTTTTAAATTTCTTTTTAACATCATCTGCATTTACACTAACTGAACGATTCTTCTTCTCATCCTTAAGTTCTTTAGCAATTAAAGATAATAACTCTTCTTCTGTTGTTTTATAACCACAACTAGCAAGTAAAGTCATTACTCTATTAATTTCTTCTGTTAAGATAATAGTAGCATATTTAGTCATATTCTTTTTCTCATCTCTTTTTAATCTAGCCATAGAGTCTAATACTGAATAGTTAATTAAAAAGGAATGATCAAGAAAGCTTTTCATTATATCAATACTATTATTATCATCACTATCCTTAGATTCATCTTTTTTATCTAAATCATAAGTCCTTATAATATCCCATAATCTAACTGCTATTCTAAAGTTAGGATTTTTAAGAAGTATATTAGTCTTTTTCAAAGGTGGACTTATAAACTTAACGTGTTCTTTTTTTAGTGCTTTAACCATTTCTGATCTATCCCAACTAGATAGATAATCTTTAACTTTTTTTAACCTCTCTTTAGCTTTCTTAATCTCTTCTTCTAACTTTTTATCTTCTTGTTTAGATGGAAGAGAAGAAGATGTGACTTTAACTTCTATATTAACTTTTTCATCTGTAGTTAAAGATGCGGCCTTATATTCTAGTGTCTTATTCTTATTGAGTTCAAAATTATTTAATAACCTCTCTTTACTTGCCATAAATCTTTCAAGATCATTAATTAAAGTATAAAGAAATCTATTTTCATAAATATTAAATGTCTCTTCATTTCTAATATCTAATATCTTAGAAGGTCTAACATCATTTGTTTTCTTATCAACATCATCGATATATTGTGTATGTTTAGCAAGATCTTTAACACTTGCAACTGTTATTCTTTTAGACCTTTCTACTTTAACAAGATTTTCTTCTTGAATTAAAGTTAATTTAGGATTTCTAACAATTATATCTATATAGGGACAAGCAAATTCTATTTCATCTAGCCAATCAAAAGAGATTAAATCTCCATTATAAAGAGATTTATACTCCATATCACTTTCTAGCTTTTCTAAAAACAGACGACTTTTATTTAGTTTTTTTTCATCTTTCTCTATTTTTAAGGCCACTTCTCTTCAACCCCTATCTATCCTATATACTCTTCTTTAAATTCTCTAAATAATCAATACATTCTTTCATAACATTTTTACCAAAGTTTTTATTTAAATAACTAATAAATGGATCTATTTCATCACGTATAAAGGCTACACTTAACTGATCAAATTTACGTAATATTTTCTTAGCAATGAAATAATCTATCGCTTCTATTTCTTTACCACCACAAGCTACATAGATAGCAACAAAGGTATTAAGTTGTTTCATAATACGATTACCAAAGGCAATACGGAAATGCTTAATAACATAATCATCTATATCTTTAACTTGTTCTAATCCTTTATCAGATACTTTATTTTTCTCTATCGCTTCTGCAAATAATCCTTCAAGATAACTAGCATTTAAATTAATAGCATCTTGTTCACGACATTTAAATGGATCTACTTTTATATTGATATCTATAGGCATCGCTCTATCGTATACTTTATCTGTTACCATAAAAGTAGAGTCATCATTATTTATTGTTCCTATATACCATAAATTACCTGGTATTTTTAATTTACCATTAATAATTTTCTTAGGATCATTAGGCCAAGCACTAGGTACTAAATCAACAATCCATTCATCTTTACTAGGCATTTCCAAAATTGATAGGAAATCTGCAAAGTAATATTCAACACGAGCTAAGTTCATTTCATCAAGAATGATAGTATGAACATCATCATCAAAACTAGATGTATATATCTCACCAAGTGGTTTAGTTTCATTAAACTTCTTAGTAAATTCATTAAAGTAACCTAGAAAGTCTGATTTATCACGCCAAGATGGTTCTACGGAAGCTACACAAGAATCTTCACTAACAAACTTACCCCAAGCATATGCAAGAGATGTTTTACCTGTACCAGATATACCTTGTAATATTATTAATCTACCACAAGCAAGTCCTGCAAAGAATGGTCTTAGAATAGTATTATCATAATATAGATGTAATTTACTAGCAGCAAAACATCTAAAATCATCTACTAATTGTTCTAGTGTATAATCATTGTTATAGTTTTTAACTTTAAATCCTTCATACTTCTTATCAATAGCCACAAGTTTAGGGAAACGTATACCTTCTTCTCCTACAACTTCTTCTTCATTACTATCATCAGTAGATTCTTCTTCATCTGGATTAACACCTAATTGTGATACTTTCATAGCCATTAACTCATCTTTTTCTTTCATAAGTTTTCTAACTTTAGCATTAAGATTAGCGATTTCTTCTAATAGTTCATCTTTATTAAAGTTATTATGAAGTTTTCTTAATATCGCTCTAATAAGTAAAACTATTAAAGCTACTATGATAGCAATAATTAGAAGGAGAAGTATTACTGCTAATACTACAAATACCTTTTCTCCTCCATTAAAACTATCTTTATAACTATCTATAACTTTAGCATATTCAGTAAAGTTAAACATTTTTATAATACCATTAAATAAGCCTCCAAAAATCATTCCTAGTCCATCAAAGAAAACAGATATAAATTCGTAAAAAAATCTAATAAATGTATTCATAAAAACACCCCCACTACTAATTAATCTTATCCATTACATCATCGCAAATTACTTTATTACGAAGATCTTTTGGTATTTGTTTTTTGTCTTCTTCATTTTCCATAAAAATATACTCCACAATATACATAAGTTCCAAATCACTTTCTTTTATTATATTACTACCAATATTTATAGCAAATTTATAGCCTTTTTTAATTAAACTTTTGATAATATCTCTTTTGCTATTAAGCTCGCTATAATTTAATAAAACAATAATTGTATTTTTGGCAAATTCATCTTCAAACATTTCAAATATATTACCTATCTTAGTACTCTTTTCATATAAGTCATAAGGTATATAAATTAAATATTTTGTAGAGAAGTTACCTTCTAACATATTATTTACAATCTTAGTAGAAAGAATATTAAGTAGTACTGCTAATTTATCTTCTGCTACTATTCCTTCATTATAAGTTTTTTCAATAATATAATCACTATATACTTTACTAAAAGATAAATTATGTTCTATCTTAGCTCCATAAATCTTACTATCACCTATTTTACTACATTTAAGTTCAAAAAGATTTGTTTGCATCTTATCTAATGAATATTTAAGCATACTACGATAAGTTTTAGTTATTTTTATTAATTTACTAACTAGTTTATCAATATCTTTATCAGTTAAATAATCAGTATTTAAGTATTCTAATAATTTATCTTTATAACGTTTTTTCTTTTCATCTAATTCTTTTACTTTAGCATTTTTTTCTATATAGTTAATTATTTTAAAGATAATATTAAACTTTATAACTTTATTTTTATAGTTAATATCATTTCCCTTATAAGTTTCTATTAACTTATCTTTAACTTCATCTAATACTCCATCAATTCTTGATACAACATTTCTACCATCATAAGAAACATTAATATTACCACAATTATTATAGTATTTAGCATCGATATATGACTTTAAGAATGTATCTTTAATTGTTGGTTCATTAACTTTTAATTCACTACCAAAGTTAATTGTTTTAACTAATTCTTCAAGTTCATCTTCTTTAATAACCATCGCTTTTTCTATAATATTTTTACATTTTTTCCTTTTATTTTGTAATAGTTCTAAGTTATGTTTAATTACTTCTTCTTTAACCTCTTCTTTGTCATCTTCTTTAGTATCTATGATTACCTCATTTTCTTGTTTAGATTCATTTATCTTAGAATAAGTCTTTTCAATCTCATCTTTATCAACTTGAATCATTCTAAAGTACATAGTTTTATCTAAATCATCTTCTCCACTTGGGAATAATTCTTCTACTTCTAATAATTCTATATCATCATCATTTCCATTAATCTTATTAACTTTTATTTTAGAATTATTTGACTTAACTTTCTTTAAATTATCTTTAGAATGATCTATTTTCTTTCTAAAACGCATAATAATACGTTCTTGTTTTTTATCTTGTGTCTCTTCTTTTTCTTTACTATTCTTTTTAGGTATCTTTTCTATAATATCTGTTACCTTTTGTTTAATTTCTTCTTCTTTTTTACTATCTTCTTTCTTTAAAGCAGAATTAATTAAAAACAATGTAACAATTAGTGAAATAACAACCCAAGGATTAAACAGTGTTTTACGTAAAATACCAAAATGAGGTAGTACTTTAACAACTTTTCCTACTATGTCATCATCAGTAATTGGTTCATCTTTACTATTATTAACATCCCCCTTTGTTACATAGGTATCATTATATTTTTCTATTACTCTATGTGTAGTGAACTCATCCCCTTGCTTAAATGTTATAATGTCATCTAGTTCAATATCTTTTGTAACTTTTACAACTACCCAATCCCCAGATTCTATTTCTCCACTCATACTACCAGTTTGAACTTCAAAAATAGAATAATCGAAAAAGCTTGAGTAATCATTTTTTAAGATATTGATTTGAATGTTGTTATATATAGAGATTAACAAAAGAATACCAAAAATAACAATAAAGATGTTTAATAAAATATTGATGATTTTTTCAAGACCCTTTTGTTTCTCTATTTTAACATCTTGCACTAATATCACCCCAATTCACTTCTCCACTACTATAATAGAGTATAGCATAATCGACCAATTTTGACAATTAATTTAATCTCAAAAATTAAAAAAATCGTTACAGTTCAGTCAAGAGATAGATAAATAATGTCTATCTTTTTACTTTAAATT
>CAMMQC010000038.1 GCA_946498975.1 uncultured Mycoplasmatota bacterium | reverse complement strand
ACATAAACTTGTGTTTGAAAATACCTTTACCCCCTATAATCTAGTACACAGCGAACAAATAAACTAACTCTCTTACTGATGATAATGCTGATACTTTTTTCTTTACTTCTTCATATTCATTAACATCTACTATTATTTCACTAGTTTTAATAAAATCTTCTTCTTTTCCTTTATTGTCATCATCGACTACATCAATCATTTCGTTCATATTAACTACACTCCTACCACTTTTAATACTCTCACCTTTTTATACTAAAGTTTTCATTTAGTATAACTTTATCAAAATTATTTTTTAACACATCCTCTATCATGTTATCATTTTTTAATATCAATTTCAATTTCTTTTTTAATTTTTTTATCTTAAAATCTCCATCATGATGACAATCACTTCCTAAAAATGTTATCTTATGATTTTTTAATAAATAAATTAAAGTTTTTTTGGCATCTCTACCATATTTTCCGAACAAACTTTTATAATTTCCTTGTAGTAATACCCCCATTCTTAGATATTCCTCTATATGTTCTCTATGTTTTTGAAAGATTCTATATCTTTCTGGATGAGCTAGTATTGGAACGTATCCTTTTACTATTAGGTTATAAATTATATCTTTAGTATTATATAACATATTACCTAAAGGAAATTCTATTAAAATATATTTAGAATTATTTAAGGTAGTTATTTCTTTGTTTTTTATTAATTTTAAAATATTTTCATTTATTAACACTTCGTTACCTAAATACAATTTTATATTTATCTTTTCTTTTTCTACTTCTTCTTTTAGTTCATTAAAGCGTTTTATTTTTTCTTCATTATTACAATTATATTTACTATCTTCTATATAATGTGGAGTAATCATTAATTCTGTAATTCCTTGTTCTTCAGCTTCTTTTAGTAAAGATATACTCTCATTTATATCTTTACTGCCATCATCTATTCCATACAAGAGATGTGAATGTAAGTCTTTCATCTTTTTCTTTTCTTCTTTTTATTTTTCTTTCCATCGCCATAGTATTCATTAGAATAATAACTATAGTAACTATTATCTTTAACTGATGCTTTATTTATAATTACTCCTGATATTTTAGTATTAGCTTTTTCAAATACTTTTTTAGCTTTATCTAAGCTTTCTATTTTAGTTTTTTTATTACTTACAACGACAATATTAGTATCACTATATTTAGTCATTATCATTGTATCACTAAGCCCTAAGACTGGTGGACAATCAAGAAGAATAATATCGTATTTACCTCTTAATTGTTCCATTAGTTTTTTATTATTTTCAGAAACTAGTAGTTCTACAGGATTAGGTGGTGTTGGTCCTGTTGGTAATAAATCTATATTTTTGTTGGTAGTTTCAACTATATATTTTTTTAATTTTATATCATCTTTATAATTTAGTATTAAATTAGAGTATCCACCACTAGTTAGATTCATTACTTCAAATATTTCATGTTGTCTTCCTCTTCTTAAATCACAATCTACTACTAATACTTTTTTACCTTCTTGAGCATATGCTACAGCAAGATTTGCTGTTATAAAACTCTTACCATCTCCTGACATAGGTGATGTTAATAGTATTACTTTCATTTCTTTATCTATTGCTTGAAAAGCAAGATTAGTACGAATTGTTTTAATAGCTTCACTAAATATTGATTTAGGGTTAGCATTAATTATTAAATCTGTTGTCATAATCACTACTCCTTATCTTCTTCTTTAGGAACAATTCCAATAACAGGAAGTCCTAATTTTTCTTCTACTACTTCACTTGATTTAATAGTAGTATCAAAATAATACATAACAAATACTATGCCAAAAGATAATACGATTCCTATCATTAAATAGATAATATTGTCTTTTACATAGTTAATGTTATAAGGAGAAGTAGCAACCTCAGCTTTATCTATAATTGTAACATTTTCTAGATTATAGATATCTTGTACTTCTTTAGAAAATACAGTAGCTACTTCATCGGCTATTTTAGCAGCTTCTTTTCTTTTAGAACTATTTACAGTAATTTTAATAATTTCTGTATCTTCTACTGATGATGTTGTAATATTTTTTGATAAACTTTCTGTTGTAGTTTTTAGTTTTAAATTATCTATTACTTGCGATAATACTGTTCTACTTGTAATAATTTGACTATAGGTACCAATCAAATTTTGATTTAATACTGAGTCACTTTGACTATAACCTTTTTTACTCTCACCAACTAAAACAAGTGTAGTATTACTTTGATACATTGGAACTCTAGTAATAATTGTATAAATATTACCGATAACTACAATTGCAACTATTGCTATAAGTATCCAAAGTATTCTGAATTTGAAGTATGTATATACTTCTTTTAAATTAATCTCTTCCATAAAACCCTCCTGAATACGTATAAATCGCTGTTATTATAGCATTTGATATACAACTAGTCAACAAATTTTTAAAATTTATTGACTTTATAGCTTAAAAATTAAAAATTGCCCTATAAATCTAGAGCAATTTTTTTATTTTAGTAACTATGGTTCCATAATTTTCATTTTTACTTAAATCATTAAGATCCACCCATTTATAGTTAGCATGTTCTTTTACATCTATTTTGATTTTAGGGATTTTATCCACCATAAATAAATATCTAAAATCAAAATGATAATGTTCAGGTAAATTTAGTCTTTTATTATAACTAATTAAATGGATATCTATATCTAGAGGTAACAACTCATTTTTAGATAATTTTAATTGTTCTATATTTTTTAGCCCTGTTTCTTCAAATATTTCTCTTTTAGCTGCTTCCAACACATTAATATCATCGCTATTAATATGTCCTCCTGGGTATAGATACATGTTTAAATCTTTATGATATAGTAGGAGAAATTTCTTTTCTTTTTTTGCATAAATAAACCCACTCGCTACTATATGGCCGTTAAAATTATTCCAATCGACTACTTGTTCATCTGTTGAATTCTGTAGATAATTTAGTAATTTTGTTTGTCTTGTTTTTTCTTTAGGGAATATTAATAAATAATCATATAAAGTATTTAATAGATCTTCTTTCATATTTATTTTTCTCCTTCTTTTAATAATTGTAAAAGTTATTCAATGGCTTCTGTTATTTCATTATCATATTCACTATAGCCATTACTTTTATAAGATTTAAATAAAGCTTTTACAGCTGAATATTCTTTTGTATCAGCTATCACAGATATTTTTATTATCACCATTAAACAGATTCATTAAATAATATTTCCTTAAATGTTACAAATATATCATCATTTTTAAGTAAATTATTAGAGGCATCTATAGGTGATAATCCTTTTCTGGTATTTATCTATGGTAATTGACTGTGAGAAATATTTTCTAATTCATCAGCACTGTATTTACCATAAATTTCAATTGTTTTATTTAATGGATTCATAACTTCTTGATTAAAATTAAATTTTTCTACACTCTCTATTGATAATAAATTCACACCATTATTTTTAAATAAGAAATTATTTAAGTTATTCGAATCACTATTATTTTGAACTAGGTAAATACCATAACTAAAATATAATAACTTTTGTAATTTTTTATGAGTCATTGATTCTATATGTAAAAACAATTTAACAATTTAATAAATATCATTAACTGCAAATTTCATATCTAACACCTCCAATATATATTCAAATTAATTATTTTTTTGCATATAGAATTCATCATGCATTTCAACCTAAGTTTATAACGCAAAGTATGTTTGTCAATATATATACCTATTTTAATAGTCTTACTTAAAAAAAAGATATTATTTTGTTAAAGTCGTTATTATTCAATTGAATTCCAAAATATATTTTATTTTTTGCTTTAATTTCTTTTAAGTTCTTTTGTGTATTTTTAAAGAATAAAAAGCAAGGAACGTTGTATACATTTTTATATTCAAAAATAAGAGCTTTTACATTTTGCTTGTTAATTAAATACTCTATTATTTTTTTGCTCATAAGTGGATAAAATGAGATTGTTTTTCCGTTATTGTTTATTGTATTTCCGCCATTGCTTACATCCTTAATTAAAAAATAGATTTGTTTGCAGCTTTTCTTACATTTATTTGTTGCCATAAATTTTTGCATGTTAAGAAGATAATCACCAACTTTACTATAGTGTTTCTCAAATATTTTTATAAAATTTTTTTCATAATTATCTAATGAATTATTTGTTGTGACATGTTCAAAAAAATAATTACTTCCTTTCATTTGATGTTTTTCCAAAGCCACTTTTTTTATTTTTGACTCTTGTAGCCTGACTGTATCCCCTACATTTTTTTTATCTAGATATGAAGAGAATTCAAACACTTCTAAGCCAATACATTTATTATCTTTTGTGATAATAATATCAGGTGACTCTGAATCTTGCATTGTTTTATTGTTAATAAGATTGTTATATACATCTTCGCTATCTAATAATATTTTTATTTCTGGAAAAATTAAATCCGATTTTAGTAATTGTAACTCCGTAGGTTTTGAATCATTACTGTTAAACATATACTTCCTCCTAAAAATCTTTTATAATAGTATAACACAGATTCAATAATAATTAGGATAATTTTCCAAATTACATCATTCTACTTTTCGATACACTTTTATTAATTTCTGTTCTTCATTAGTTAGCTTTTGCAACAATAACATTTTATACTTCTTGCTTTAATATAACAATATTCTATGTATCCACCATTTCTTCTATCTCATCTTTTGTATATATTTATAGTACAAAAAAAGACCAATATGGTCTTTATTTCTATAGTGGTGCGGGTAACAGGAGTTGAACCTGCACGTCTAAGACACTAGATCCTAAGTCTAGCGCGTCTGCCAATTCCGCCATACCCGCAAGATAAATGGTGGACCCTGATGGACTCGAACCATCGACCGTCCGGTTATGAGCCGGATGCTCTAACCAACTGAGCTAAGGGTCCATAATAATCACTGCTATTTAATATTAGCATAAATTCTAAAGTTCTGCAAGAGTTTTTACAAAAAAAATAGCCATACTTTCATGACTATTTGTTTAGCATATTTAATAAGTTGATTTTAAACATATCTTTTTCAGGGTGAGATTTAGATATCATTACTCCTTTATAAGTAGATAACTCAGCCATATGACCTTCATTTAAAATACCTTCTGGAGTAATATTGGTAAGTAGAATAACACGTTTATCAGGGTATACTGTATAATGAACTCTAATCTCTCCATGTACTTTAGCGAATAACTCATCTGTTGGTAATTTAAGTTCATAGTTCATTGTACCTGCTTTAGTATCTTCACTAACCTTTTCACCTAAAAAATGACCTTTCCTAAGTTCTGGATAATATTCAAAAGTTAGTTTTTTATAAGCTAACATGTTATATTTTCTTACAGAACGTTCTCTTTTTCTAAAATCATTCTCATCTAAATATTCAAATATAAATGACTTCTCCATATGTATAACCCCCTTTATTAAAACCCCCATATCTTGAAGTTGCTTGTATTATACTACAAAATTAGCGTTTTGTCAAATTTTTTCGAATTTTTCATCAATTATCGAATATAAATAACAACTTGTAGATAGATTTAACTTATTACTAATTACTTCTTTATAGCCATTTAATTGGTCTATATAAGCTTTATCTTTAGTATTTTTAAGTTTGTAATCGATAATTATCGCTTCACTATCCCCTACTAATAATAAGTCTATTATACCGTGATAAGTTTTATTACTATTTTCCCAAAGAAATTCATATTCTTGATATTTTTTATAGTCTTTATACTTAGAGATAAAACTACTATTTAAAAAGTTAGTAAGTTTTTCTTTATAATAATTATCTTCTATATAAGGCAACTTATTATTAATAAAGTCAATTCTCTCAAACAATGTATGAACATTTCTTCCTATTTCGAGAAGTTTTAGTTCTTCTTCTGTTTTTTCATAATCACCTTCTTTATGATAAGTTTCTTTTTCTTTAATAGTATTATCATAAATTGAAGGAATAATCTCTAATTCTTTTACATTATTATCTACTTTAGAAGTAATTTTTTTAACTTCTAAATAAGCTTTAGATATATCTTTTATATCAGTTATTTCTTTAGTTTTATCTTTAAATAAAGATGCTACACTAATAACCATTTTAGCAAAGTTAGTATAGTTTAATCTATCATAATCACTAACAATATCTCCTAATTCTTTATCATTACTGATATTAGGCATAACTATTATCATTTTCTCTCTTGCCCTTGTTAATGCTACATATAAAAGTCTAATCTTTTCACTAATATCTTTTTGTTTTAATTTTTCTAGTGAAAGAGTCTTAGTAATTAGTTTATTATTAGTATCAACTTCATCTATAATGATACCATAATCTTCATCAAATAAGACATTACTCTTATATTCATCTTTATTAAAGTCTTTATAGAAACCTGCAAAATAACAGATAGGATATTCTAATCCTTTAGATTTATGAATAGTCATAATCTTAACACTATTACTATCTTCTTTACTAATAGCAAGTTTAATCTCTAATTTCTCATTATTAATTTTCTCTAAATAATCACTAACATCAAGAATAGTAAAGTTACTATTTTCTAAGTTTGTAATTAGATTATAAAAATATTCCATTCTACTAGAGTTAATCTCGACGTTACCTATTAAAGTAAGTTTATCTATATAGTTTAACTTATCTAATACTTTTTCTAAATAAATTACTGGAGTTAATTCATCTATATTTTCTAAGACTTCCTTAAACAGTTTAAAGACACTAGTATCTTTATAGGTATTATTAACTAAAGCCTGATAAATTTCATCATCGCTATAAGAGAAAAGGAAACTACGAGAAATAGAAGTAAAGGCAAGCTTAAATTTGGCATCATAATTATTAGTAATAATAGATTTAGCCATAATAAAGAAGTTTTTTAAAAGATATAAATCAGTACTTCCACTAGTCTTTTCATCTTCATATAAAGTAATGGGTAGACCTAAATATTCAAATACTTGTTTATAAGTAGTAAAATCAGTCGCTCTATCTAAAAGAATTACAAAGTCTCGATACTCTATTTCTCTTAAATTGTCCTCATCTTTATCATAGACTAAGTATTTACTATTAATCTTTTCTTTAATATCATTTGCAATAATAAAAGCTTCTTTTTCTAATTTACTATACTCTTTATCTTTAGCATCATAAGTATAAATATCTAAGTAGTTATTATTAGTTGTTTTAGCACTACCTTCATACATCATATTACCAAACACCATAGCATGGCCATTATTATAGTCTGCTTCACCTAAATAATCATCCATGATATGAGAAAAGAAAAGGTTTATATCATCTAAGACTTCTCTTCTGCTTCTAAAGTTTTTAGCAAGGTCTATTACTCGTCCCCCAACTTCTTTCTTATAATTATCATATTTATCTTTAAAGATAGATGGATTAGCATTACGGAAACGATAAATTGACTGTTTAATATCTCCTACCATATAAACATTATCATGAGCGATATAACTAATAAAAGTCTCTTGAATATCATTAGTATCTTGATATTCATCTATTAATATTTCTTTAAAAGAGTTACCTACTTCTTCTCTAATTTCTAGATTATCACGAACTAGGCTAATAGCAAGTTTCTCTATATCCATAAAAGTATAGTAGTTATTCTCTTTCTTATATAAAGTAAATCTTTTATCTAGTTCTTTAACTAGTTCTAGTATTATAGAAATATATTCTTTAGTCTTGACTATACTAGTTTTAATATCTTCTATACTTTCATAAATAACTAAATCTTTAAATTCATTTATGAGTGTCTTTAAATTTTCTAAACTCTCTTTAGAAACATCTTCTTTACCTTTCCTAGAAGTAGGTAACTTTTCTACTAAATTATCTCTCATACTTTGATAAGTAGTATCACTATCAACAAAAGGTTTAAACGCTACATCTAAATCATTTAAATACTTATCAGATGCTACACTTCTAACTTCTTCATAAAGGTCTATTATGTTCTCTTTCTTCTTACTTAAAAGTTCTAAATATTCTTTAATATAATTATCTATTACTTCATCACTATAATATTTAGAGATATAAGTATCAATAAATTCATCCTTATTTAGTTTTAAATCTAGGGTACTATCAAGTTCTAATATTCTTTTCTTAATAGTTTTATCATCTTTAAGACAAAATTTAGTAATTAAATTAAGAAAGTCTTTAGGACATTTATCATAGTAATCTAAAAATATCTCATCTAATATTTCCTTTTTAGCAAGATCTAAAATACTAGATTCAGCGATTGTAATATTACTTGATAAGTGAATAGTATCAGCATATTTTTTTACTAAAGCAAGAGAATAAGCATCAAAGGTTGTAATATAACTACTATCAAGTAAATCTAATTCATCCATTAGTTCATTTTCTTTAAGTTTCTTTCTAACTCGCTCTTTCATTTCAAGTGCAGCTTTATTAGTAAAGGTTAAGATTAAGAGTTCATTAATATGAGTACCTTCTTTTAATTTTCTTAACACTCTTTCTGTTAAAACAGCAGTCTTACCAGACCCAGCTCCTGCACTTACTAAGATATTTGTTCCTTCCATATCAATGGCAAGTTGTTGTTCTTCTGTAAATTTAGGCATTAGATTCACCTTCTTTCTTCTCTAGATAGATATAATCACTTGCACTTACAAAGCATACTTCTTTAAATGGACAAAACTCACAAGAAATATTTTTATTATTAATTATTTTAGGGGCAATATCAAATGCATTATTATCTATTATTTTAAGAGATTTTTCTAAGGCTTTATTAATAGAGTTCATTATATCTTCTAACTCACTATCTGATAATACTTTACTTCTACTAGATAGTTCTCCATCTTTTTTTACACTTAATCCCTTAACAAAAGAATTATTTTCATAGTCTTCATCTAAATAAGAAAGTATTACTTTATCATCAGTTGTATATCCTACTAGTTTTAGATTTTTAATCTGTTCATCTTTATCTTTATAACTTTGTAACAAGTACTGATAAAAGAAACCTACAAAAGAAGGCTTATCAAATAGATTACTTTTATTTATTAAATAAATATATAAAGGTAATTGTAAGTATAAACCATCTTCTAAATAATCTAAATTTAAGGTTGCACTTCCTGTCTTATAATCAAAAACAGCATAATAAGTCTTATCATGGAATGTTTTAAACAATATCTTATCAATAAAACCTTTTAAAGTAACATGTTCACTTAATGGTATTTCTAACCTTTTCTCTCCATAAAACTCTGTTAGAAAACTTCTTTTTTCAACTTGCTTATTATAATTAACTATTTCTTGTAATTCAGTTTCTAATCTTTTAAACAAAACAGTTTCTCTCTTATCTAAAGGATTATCTTTTAAAGCTTTATTAAGAGACTCTTCAAAAGAAAAGTTATTACTATAACTATCTTTTAAGACACTATGAAAGATATTACCTATCTTAGTATTAAAATTCTCATCAAAATTATCTAGTTTTAAAATATGTTTTAAATAGTATTTAAAAGGACATTTAGCAAGGTCATCTAGATTCGAGTATGATAGACTGTAAGGGGTAATAGGTCTATTAATACCTTTAAATTTATGATCAAAACTTGTATATTTACTAGTATCTATATTAGTAGTTAAGAAGGCAAAATCTTTATCTTCCTCATGGTATTTATAATAAGTATCTAAGAGGCTACTCACTCTATAATTATTAAACTCTTTACTATAATTATAACTATAATTAAGACTATCTACTTCTTTTAAATTAAGCTCATTTAATAAACTAGACTTAGCATATTCTCCAGTCAATGATGTTAATTTATAAGATAGTGTAAGGTTCTTTATAGTACCTAAGACTTTAACTAAGGAATCTTTACTTAGTTTATTTTTAATAGTAGAAGTATTTAAATTACACTTACTTTTTAAGTTATCACTTAAATAGTCTTCATCTTTATAAATTTTAGGCAAATGATTTTGATTAAATCCTAAAACAAATAAGTATTCATCATCGCTAACTAAATAAGGAACTTCTATCGCTTCATTTAAAACCTTAACAGACTCTACTAATTCTATACTATCTAGGCCCGTATTTTCTAATCTATCTTTTAATAAGATATCATAATACTTACTATTTTTAGCATAACTTAAATCACTTTCTATTTTCATTATTTTAGACTTTATATTAATATCTTTAATATGATTAATATCTTTGTCTTTTAAATAATCTTTAACACTTATTAAAGAAGTAATCTTATTAGTAGATTTAAAATATATTGGTATATCAAACATCTTAAAAATAGTTTTAAGTAAATAGTTATAACTATTATCTACTCCTGCTAGATAGATTTTATTATAACTAATACCTTTACTATTAAGTTCTCTTATTTTTAATGCTGTACTAATTATCTCATCTTTCATAGAGTGATATTTATAGACTGTATCAAAAGATAGATTACTAGCAATATCTAAATAATTGGTATTAATACTATCTAACATTTCTTTTTGATAAGGTTCTAACATACTATAACCTAGTATATAAATATTTTTAGTTAATAAATATTCTCTATATCCTTTATCAAATATTAAATAATTATTATCTTTTAAATCATGATATAAACTCTTAAGATTATTTAATTTAGTCTCTTTATATTCTTTAGTTATATCTATTTTATATAGATTTTTTAACATTAGTTTTAAGACATCTATATTCTCATTAGTTTTATCTAATAGATATAACAAAGCATCTTCTTTTATATCAAAGAAATAATGTTTTTCTAACTCTTCTAGGCTTATAAAAGTAATATTATAAATCTTATTTTCTTTAGATAAAATATCTAATAGTTTCAATTTTAAACTATTAGGAACAATATATATAGAATCATCATTAAACTTAAAATCCATCTTTATCACTTCTTTTCTATTTATATTTTAACATAAAGAAAGAAGTGTTTAAACTTCTTTCTCTAGTTCTTTTAACTCTTCTACACTTAAACCTGTACTTTCTGATACTAAATCAATAGATATACCATTTTTAAGAAGATTGTTAGCAATTTCTATTTCTTTTGCCTTAGCACCTGCTTCCTTACCATCATCATATCCCCAACTACGAGCGGTATTAATCATTTTTTTCTGCATCAGCTCATTATCATAAACTACTCCAAATTTATCATCAAGTCCTAGTCTTTCTAATTCATCCACAATCTTCAACGCCTCCTTATTGGTGTTAGCTGTTTAATTCATCTAGTAAATTATTTATCTCATCTTCATTTAAACCAGTACTTTCGGATACTATGTCAGGAGATACTCCATTTTTAAGAAAATTTTTAGCAATAGAGATTTTTTCTGCTTTAGCACCAGCTTCAAGTCCTTCAGCTTTACCATCATCATAACCATCATCATAGCCATCAAGTCTTGCCGAGTTTATTTCTTTTCTTCTCATTTTTTCAGCATCATAAAGAACTCTAAACTCATCATTTTCACTTAACCTTTCTAATTCTTCCACTACTTTCAAAGCCTCCTTATTACCATTAGCTGTTTAATTCTTCTAGCAAATTATTTATCTCATCTTCACTTAAGCCTGTATTTTTAGATACTATTTCTATAGATATACCATCTTTAAGAAGATTTTTAGCAATAGAGATTTTTTCTGCTTTAGCACCAGCTTCAAGTCCTTCAGCTTTACCATCATCATAACCATCATCATAACCATTATCATAACCATCAAGCCTTGCCGAGTTTATTTCTTTTCTTCTCATCTTTTCAGCATCATAAAGAACTCTAAACTCATCATTTTCACTTAATCTTTCTAATTCTTCCACTACTTTCAAAGCCTCCTTATTACCATTAGCAATATTTCTCATCTCTTCAAAAGACTCTGCTCTAAACATTGCTAAATATGTTTCTTTTTCGTTACCACCATTATAACGTACATTTTCAAGACTTTCAAGATATATGTCATAAATTTTTATTTCATCTATGACATCATTATATTTTTCATTTCTTAAATCATATCCAACACTGATCGCTTCTTTATCATTTTTATATTTAGAATTATTAAAGTTAATAAGAATAGTACGCATCTTTTTAAAGTCTTCTCCTTCTACTAGTCCTCCACCGGCAACAGCATATAAATACTTTCTGGCTTTTAATAAAGTCCTTTTATCAGCATTTTTATTCATTTCAATTATAATAAAATCATTATCTTTCTTTAGTAGTATATCTAGTCTATAATCTCTAGCTTTATTTCCACTATTTATCTCATTATTATAAAGTTCATATTCACTTATATCAACATTAGTTGTTGATTTAATCACTTTTTTAAAAAAATCTCTATAATCTTTAAACATATACTTAAATGTACTGTCCGCTAAAAGGGTTACAAAGTTATCATTATCATTATTTTCCATTAATTTACCTCTCTTTCAAATATTGTTTTCATACATGTATGTAGTGAGTACACTAACATAAGAAGAAAAGTAATGCAAAAAGAGAATTTTGTAAATTCACTCTAAAAACAGGGGGTAATTTTATAAATTCATCTAGAGAAAATTAAAAATTGACTCTAAAAAATAGGGTCAATTTAATCGAGTAGAAATATAGATTACTCTATATAGCCCTCACAAATCCGTA
>CAMMQC010000037.1 GCA_946498975.1 uncultured Mycoplasmatota bacterium | reverse complement strand
ACTGTTAATAAAAATGCTTTGTTCAATTTACAATTAGTAAATAAATTTTGCCTTGCTATTCTAAATAGTGTCAAACCCTTTTATGATAATATAAGTCTTCAAAGAATCAGAAAATATCTTTCTGCCTGCTATGAAGAAGAATTTGTCAATCTAATATGCTATTTATCTTTATCAAAATAAAACGTATTTTTTGTTAAAAAAAGATTTGAAACCTTTATATACAAAAGCTCAAATCACTGTTTAATATTTTTTTCATTTACCTATCCTGATAGAATGACTTGGGAAGAAGATTTTCTTAAATATTTACAAAGTCTTGATAAGAAGAAACCTGTTATTGTTTGTGGAGATTTTAATGTTGCTCATAAAGAAATAGATCTTGCTAATCCTAAAGGTAATATTGGTAATGCAGGTTTTACTATTGAAGAACGTGATGCTTTTACAAGATTATTAGATGGTGGTTTTACTGATGTTTATCGTTATCTATATAAAGATAAAGCAGATGCTTATACTTGGTGGAGTTATATGGGGAAAGCTAGAGAGAAGAATATTGGTTGGAGAATTGACTATTTTCTAGTGTCAAATAGATTTATTGATAATGTAAAGGATATGAAAATAGACAGTGATGTGTTTGGAAGTGATCACTGTCCTATAGAGTTAGAAGTTAAGTAAGATAGTTGTTAATCAACTATTTTTTCTATGAAAGAATAACTTTGTATGTGCTATAATATTAATATAATGTTGTTTAGAGGAAGAAAGTGATACTAATGGATCAAGAGAAAATTGGTAAATTTATAAAGAAGCTTAGAAAAGATAATAACTTAACACAAGATGAACTTGCTAAAAAGTTAGGTGTTACTTATCAGGCAGTTAGCAAATGGGAGAATGGTAAGAGTATTCCTGATATTGCTATTCTTAAAACTATTAGTGAGTTATTTAATGTTAATATAGATGAACTATTAGAGGGAAGTGTTAAGAACAAGAAAAAAATAAATAAGAAAATACTTATTCCAATAACAGTTTTAGGTATTTGTGTAGCCCTTATTTTTGTGTTTTTTGTCGTACATAAAGAAACTTATGAGTTTAAAGTATTAGAGACAGATTCTAATGATTTTGATGTCAGTGGTGTTCTAGCTTTTTCTCCTGATAAATCATCTATTTATATATCTAGTATTGACTATAATAATAGTGATGATGATACTGAATATAAAAGTTTAAGTTGTAATCTTTATGATGTTAATGGTGATGCTAAGACTAAGATTAGTAGTTGTGAAAGCGATAATAGTGATGTAGATACTCTTTCTGGTTTGCTTAATAGTATTGATTTTACAGTTGATGATTATGCTAGTAGTTGTAAAATATTTAAAAATAACCAGTTAGTATTAGAGATAAATGCTACTAGTCTTGATGATAAGACTATTACTTATGAAGTTCCTTTAAGTTTTAATGATGATTGTTTTGACTCAACTAATAGTTGAGTTTTTTCAACTTGTGTTTTATTTACTTATAATAGTTTTATAATGTAAAATTAAGGTGAGTGGAGGAGATAGTATGAAGAAAAAGAAAATTGTTATAATAGTTGTAGTTATTATTTTAATGCTTGTTGTTGGTTGCTTACTTGTTTTTAATAATTTAACTACTAATACTAAAGAGGTAGAACTTGTTAGTAGTTTAATAGATAAGGAAAGTAAATTAGAGGATGATTTTCCTACGAAACTTAAGGATATTGATAATGCTGATGTAATTGTTAATCCTTATGAGATTTCACCTTTAACAGCATTAATTATTTTTAAAACTGAGACGTCCGTTAGTCCTAAAGTTACTATTGAAGGTGATGATGAACTTACTACATTTACTCATACTTTTGATGAAGGAAAGGAACATTATTTACCTATTTATGGACTTTATCCTGATAGAGATAATACGGTAGTTGTAGAATATGGTGATGTAAGAAAAGAATTTACTATTACTACGGAAGCTTTACCTGATGATTTTGTTTTGCCTACTTCTGTTGATGCAGATAAAGATAAGTTAAGTAATGATTTATATTTCTTTACACCATCTAGTGGTGGTTATACATGTGCATATGATGTAAACGGTGATGTAAGATGGTATTTAACTATTAATTCTATTTGGGAGGTTAATAGACTTGATAATGGACATTTGATGTTAAGTACTGAAAGATTAGTTAATAGTCCTTATTATATGACTGGTTTATATGAGATAGATATGCTTGGTAAAATATACAAAGAATATAGTTTACCTGGAGGATATCATCATGATTATTATGAAATGCCTAATGGTAATTTATTAGTCGCTAGTGATGATTTTACTAGTGGTGAAGGTACTGTAGAAGATTATATTGTAGAACTTGATAGAGATACTGGTGAAGTTGTTAAGACTTTTGATTTAAAAGATATTTTAAATATGGAAGATGGTAAGAGTGAAAACTGGACAGAGTATGACTGGTTTCATAATAATTCTGTATGGTATGATGAAGAGACTAATTCTATAACTTTATCTGGTAGACATCAAGATGCTGTTATTAATATAGATTATGATAGTGGAGATTTAAACTGGATAATAGGAGACTCTACTAACTGGAGCGAAGAATATCAGAAGTATTTCTTTACGCCTGTTGGAGATGATTTTGAGTGGCAATGGAGTCAACATGCTGCGATGATTACTCCTGAAGGTTATGTGTTTATCTTTGATAATGGTAATAATAAATCTAAAAAGGAAGATGAGTATGTTCCTGCAGAAGACAGTTATTCTCGTGGGGTTATGTATAAGATAGATACAGAAGAAATGACTATTGAACAGGTATTTGAATATGGAAAAGAACGTGGTAGTGAATTTTATTCTCCATATATATCTGATGTTGATTATTTAGAAAGTGAGCATTATATAATTCATTCTGGTGGTATTGTTTATGTAGATGGAAAGAACTCTAATCAACCTGCGGGAATTAGTGGGGCAGACCGTTTAGTTAGTGATACTGTAGAATATAAAGATGGAGAAGTTATCTTTGAAATAGTTTTACCTACTAATAACTATAGAGTTGAAAAGATGAGTTTATATTCAGAAAATGAAAGTTTTACTTTAGATAATGCTGAAAGAGTTGGTAGTTTAGGTGAGACTGAAGTTACTAATAGTAAGTTAGGCTTTGTCTTAAATAGTAAAGATTTTAAAGATATAGAAGAAGAACATAATATTAGTATTACTAAAGAAGTTGATAGATTAGTATTTACTGGTAAATTTAAAAGAGGTACTGATGTTAATGTTATTCTTTATAAGAATGGTATTAAGAATGTTTATAATGTTCCTATAAGTAAGAAACCTTATACTGCTTTATGTGTTGATATATTTACAGAAGAAGAGACTAAAGAAGGTATTAGTGTTACTAAATATATTAATGAAGATGGACTTAGTGGAAAGTACTCTATTTATGTAGAAGTAGATGGTGCTATTTATAATACTAATAGTTATGTTGAATTTTAAAAATATAGAAAAAAATAGTTATCAGAAGTGTTTGCATAAATGTAATAATTATGATATGATGTATATGTAAGAAAAATTTTCATACAATATAAAAAGAGGAACACTTAATAATAGCATGTTGAGTGGCCTCGAATAATATAATTGCGTCGAGAACCACCTAAATCGTTGCTGAGTTAGGTGGCTTCTTCTATATTAAAGCAAGTGTTATGAATAGTAATATGAGATTTTGAAGAAATAATATAATCACTAGAGAAGAAATTAAGCAATCTTTCTTGTTCATATATTAGCCTCCTTTCTGAGGCCACACCCAACTATTAAATGTTCCTATAACTATAGTATCAAATTAAATTTTATATAGCAAAATAAAATGTAATAAATTAGTTACGAATTTTCGTAATGTTAAATGTGTTAGGGTAGTGATATTTATGATTCTTTTTGTAAGTGGTAGATGTGATATAGTAGCTTTCTATACTCCTTGGTTTATGAATAGATTAAAAGAAGGATATGTAGATGTTAGAAATCCTTTTTATAAGAAGCAAGTGAGTAGGATATACTTTACTGATGTAGATTTAATTTATTTTTGTACTAAGAATCCTAGACCTATTGTTCCTTACTTAAAAGATATAGATAAGCCTATACTATTTAATGTTACGATTACTCCTTATAAAAGAGATATTGAACCTAATGTATTAGATAAAGATAAGATAATTGAAAGTGTTATAGAAATCTCTAATATTATTGGTTCTGATAATATTTATGTTAGATATGATCCTATATTTTTAAGTGATAAATATAATTTAGATTATCATATTAAAGCATTTGATAGACTTTGTAGTTTACTTAATGGGTATGTTAAACATATTATTGTTTCTTTTATAGATGATTATAAAAATGTAAGGAAGAATATGAACGTTTTAAGAGCCAAACCTTTTGACTTTAATGACTATAAAACAATAGGAACATCTTTTAGTTCTGTTGCATGTAAATATAATGTGACAGTACAAACTTGTTTTGAAAAAGAAAATCTTGTAGAGTATGGTTTTATTAAAGGGGATTGTTTAGGAGTAGAACTTGCTAAAAGACTTACTGGTAAGGATAAATTTAAGGAAAGTAAAGTTAGAAAAGGTGGGCTATGTAATTGTGTAGAAATGGTTGATATTGGGTATTATAATTCTTGTAAACATTTTTGTAAGTATTGTTATGCTAATTATAGTGAGAGTGAAGTTGTTAGTAACTTTATGAAACATAATGTAAATTCATCTTTGCTTATTGGAAAGTTAGAAAAAGATGATATAATAAAGGTAAGAAAAAGTTAATGAGGTGATGCTTCCTGTGAAGAAGAAAATAATTATAATATCTTCTATTGTTATTGTTGCTATCTTAATTATTTCTTTAATAATTTATTTTAATGTAAGAATTGTTGTTGATAATAGTGGTTTTACTTTAAAAGATGATTTAACTGTTAATGTATATAGTAATGTAAAAGTCAATGATTTTATTAAAGATATAGATGGTAAAATAGTTGATAATAATAAAATTAAAACTAATGAGTTAGGTAAAGTAGAAGTAGAGTTTATTTATTTAAATAGTGATGAGAAAAAGAGAAAAGGTGTTTTTGAAGTTGAAGTTAAAGATTTAGAAGAACCTTTAATATGGCTTGCTAATAGTTATAGTGTTAGAGTTGGTGATGATGTTAATTTAGAAGATGAGATACTCTGTGCCGATAATTATGATAGTAATCCTAGTTGTAAAATAAAAGGTGATTATGATTTAAATACAGCAGGGAACTATTCTTTAGTTTATGAAGCAGAAGATAGTAGTGGAAATAAAGAGAGTGTTGACTTTATTTTATATGTTTATGAACCTAAAGAGGTAACTGGTGGTGGTAGTAATAGTGAAGTTACTTATACTGATTTTAAGGAGATAGTTAATAGTCATAAAACTGATGATACTTTAGTTGGTATTGATGTTTCTAAGTGGCAAGGAGCGATAGATTTTTCTAAAGTAAAGGAAGCAGGTGCTGAGTTTGTTATTATTCGTGTAGGGCATCAAAATGGGGTAGGGGGAGAATATGTTCTTGATCCTTACTTTAAAAGAAATATTAGTGATGCGATAGAGAATGATTTAGATGTTGGTATATACTTTTATTCCTATGCAGATAGTAAGAAGGAAGCTAGAAAACAAGCAGAATGGGTAATTAAACAGATAAAAGACTATGATATTACTTTACCTATAGCCTTTGATTTTGAGTCATTCACATTATTTAATAGTATGAATCTTAGTTTATATCAGTTAAATGAAGTGGCTGAGTCTTACTTTTCTACTTTAGAAGATGCTGGTTATGATACTATGCTTTATGGTAGTAAGAACTATTTAAATGCTATTTGGAAATATAATACTAATAAAGTATGGCTTGCTCATTATACAGATAAAACTGATTATGATAAAGATTATATGATGTGGCAGTTATGTCAAGATGGGGTTATTGATGGTATCAATGGTTTTGTTGATATAGATATTTTATATAAATAGTGATATGAGTAAAAAAAGAGGTGATATGTTATGAAAATTGTTGATAATCCATATAAAAAGGAATTTGTATTTGACTTATATAGTCGAATTTATCCTAAATTTAAAGAATATGATAAGATAACTAGGAAGAAAATGCTTGAAAAGATTATAGAGTTTTATAGTGACTATAATAATATTATTGATATGTGTACTTATAGAGAGATTAAGTTTTTAAAAAGAATGGCTAATAGAGAAGAGATTAATTATGATGATGAAAGGTTTAAATTTGAGAAAGCCAGTTTAATTAAAAAAATGTTAGTTGGTTATAATGAAAAATATGAGTATGATTTTTATGATGAATTAAAAGAGCCTATTTTACTTGCGTTATCTAAAGTAAAAATGAGTGAAGTTAAGAAGAAAACAGAACTTAATGAATTTTTAATTGGCTTTTATAAAGTAATGGGAAACTTTTTGATTTATCCTTTAATAAATATAACATCATCTTTATTAAAATTAGATGATAGAGTAGTATTTGATCATGTATTTAATAATAAATTATTTAACTATTATGTAATGATATATGATAAATATATGAAAGTTTATGATAAAGAAGTTCCTATTGGTTTATATATTGGTTATTTTCATTATGAGGAAGAGCTTGATGAAGCGAGAAAAGAATATGCTATTGGTGGTACACAAACTTTTGATTTAGGGGAGTATATAAATATATTTTATGATGATTTTAACTTTGATAATAAAATAGTTAAAAAATTTTATAAAGAATTAATGGACTTACCTTTCTTCGGTTTTACAGTATTAAAACCAATTAGAATATTTGCATTATTAAATAAAGATAGAGAGTCTTTAAAGGATTCTATTAGGAATGTTCCTGCTTTGATAAATTATCCTTTAGGTGATTTCTTTAAATTAATGGATCAAGCGATGGATGAGATGCCTTCAGGGGCTTTAAATGGAATGTGTCCTAGAGAATATAGAGAGAAACTTAAAGAACAAGAAGAATATGAATTTAAAAGAGAAATGGAATATACAGGTCAAAAGGATGCTTGTTTAGGTGAGATGAAAGCTAAAGGCTTTTACAACTTATATTTTTCATTGTTAGAGTATGTTAATAATAAGTATCATGTTAATACTAGTGTTAAAAAAATATATAAACAGGAACAGTTAGATCCTAATCAATTAATGCCAATTATAGAGTATCTATTTGAAGATAAAGAAAAGATTATAGATGCTTATTTGAAAGATAATCCTCATAATTTTGATAGTGAAGATTTAGAGAAAGTAAGTAAATTTAAACAAGGTATTAGAGAAATGTTTACTATTGCTAAATATGAAGAAGATTATACGGCAGTTCTTTCTAGTGATCGTGTTTATATGATTAAGGGGTTAAATTCTAATATAGATGAAGTTATTCCTTATCGTGATATACCATGTATTGTTACTACTTCTTTATTTCCGTATGATGGGGTAATTGTTTATGATGGGTTACTTTCTACTTATCCTATTAGTATGGGTACATCTTTTGCTAAGATGGTAGAAAAAGAATATAATGAAGATATGAAATATTATCATTTATAAATATATTTGTTTGATTTGTGTTATACTAAAATAGGAAAGGATGATTAATGTTGAAAGAGAATATTTGGAAGAAGTATGATGCTGTAGAAGTTTCTAAAGTGTTTGAGATGGGTGAAGATTATAAGAAGTTTTTAACTGTTTCAAAGACTGAAAGAGAATGTAATAAAGAGATTATTAGACGTGCTGAAGAGAAAGGTTTCCACAATATTGTGGATTATATTAAAGAAGAAAGACCATTAAAGCCAGGAGATAAGATTTATGCTGATAATAGAGGGAAAGCTGTAGTTTTATTTATAATTGGAAAAGATTCTATTACTAAGGGTATGAATATATTAGGAGCTCATATTGATTCTCCTAGACTTGATTTAAAAGCTAATCCTTTATATGAAGATACAGATTTTGCTTATTTTGATACTCATTATTATGGGGGTATTAAGAAGTATCAATGGACTACTATTCCTCTAGCTTTACACGGTGTTATTGTTAAGAAGGATGGTACTAAGATAGATGTTAATATTGGAGAAAGTGAAGATGATCCTGTATTTTGTATAACTGATTTACTTCCTCATTTAGCAAGTGAACAGATGAAGAAGGATGCTTCTAAACTAATAGAAGGCGAAGCTTTAGATGTTTTGATTGGTAATATGCCTTTAAGAGGTGAAGCTAAAGAAGGAGTTAAAGCTAATGTACTTTCTTTATTAAAAGAGAAATATGATATTTCTGAAGATGACTTTTTATCTAGTGAAATAGAAGTTGTTCCAGCAGGTTCTGCTCGTGATATGGGACTTGATAAGAGTATGGTTTTATCTTATGGTCAAGATGATAGAAGTTGTGCTTATTCTTCACTTATGGCTTTTTTAGAGGCAGAAGTTACTGATAAGACTTTATGTTGTATTTTAGTTGATAAAGAAGAAATTGGTAGTGTTGGTTCTACTGGTATGGGATCTCGTTTCTATGAAAATACTATAGCAGAGATTTGCCATTTATTAGGGGAAGATAGTTTTGTTAGTGTTAGAAGAGTTCTATCTAATTCTCGGATGTTAAGTAGTGATGTTAATGCAGCATATGATCCTTTATATGCTAGTGTTATGGATAAGCGTAATTCATCATATTTATCTCGTGGCTTAGTGTTCTGTAAATATACAGGTGCTCGTGGTAAGAGTGGTAGTAATGATGCTGATGCTGAGTTTATTGCAGAACTTAGAAATATCTTAGATAGTGATAATGTTAGTTATCAAATATCAGAGCTTGGTAAAGTAGATGCCGGTGGTGGTGGTACTATTGCCTATATCCTTGCTAATTATGATGTAAAAGTGATAGATGCAGGAGTTGGAGTTTTAAATATGCATGCACCTTATGAAGTTACTAGTAAAGTTGATATTTATGAAGCATATAGAGGTTATTTAACATTTTTAATGAAAGCATAGGTAAATAAACTTATGCTTTTTTAAAACTCTACTATTAGTGGGTGTAAATTTTAGGTATTATTATATATTCTTTATGTAAGAAAGAGAGTGAAGAATATGAATCAAGAAAAAATTGGAAAACTAATTAAGAAAATAAGAAAGGATAAAGGTCTTACCCAACAAGATTTAGCAGATTTACTTAATCTTAGTCCTAAGACTATATCAAAGTGGGAATGTGGTAAGGGATGCCCTGATATAAGTATTCTTAATGAATTATGTAATATTTTAGGTATTAGTGTTACAGAATTACTTAATGGAGAGTTAGGCTTAAAAAATGATAATAATGCTACTATAACTGAATCTATTAAGTACTATAATGATAGATTTAAACGAAGATTAATTGTCATACTTTTAATTACATTATTAATTTTGTCTCCATTTATTATTTTATCTATTGGAGAGTTAGGAAAATTTAAAAATTTACCATCTTATACAACTATTATTATAAATAATAAGACTAAAAAGTTGTTTTCTCTTTTAGAAAGTTATGATTATAAAAAAATAGAGACTTTATTAAATGATAATGTAGATATTTCTAATAGGGAGTTAGAAAAATATTCTATTAAAGAATTTATTAAGAATTTAAAAACATTAGAAGATGTAGGTGTTGTATTTAAAGATATTAATTATGATAATTCTAGTTATGGTGATACAGTTTATTATAATATTTCTATTTCTTATAAAGATGCTAGTTATGAGATGTATTATAATATGAGATATGATAAAGAAATAGGAAAATATACTTTTTTGATATATGCTCCTAGTCATGACAGTGATAAAGAAATTTATAAATTAATTGAGAATGTTTTTTGTCCTGGTTCAGAATATTTTAATTGATAAGATAACTTTAATATGTTATCTTATTTTTAGGTGATGTGTATGAATAAGATATATTTAATAGCAGATACACACTTTAATCATGGTAATATAATTAAATACTGTAATAGACCTTTTAGTGATATAGAAGAGATGAATAATACTATTATTAATAATTGGAATAGTGTTGTGGATAAAGGTGATATCGTTTATCATTTAGGAGATTTTATTTTAGGTGATAATATAAGTGACTTTGTTAGTAAACTTAATGGAAAAATCTATTTAGTAAGAGGTAATCATGATGGTAAATCAATAAATTTTTATAATAATATTGGTTTAGAAGTTGTTCCTACTAAGACTAAGCTAGAAGAATATAAAATTATATTATCTCATAGACCTTTAGAAAATAATCAGATACCTGATGGTTATATTAATATACATGGACATATTCATAATGCTAAATTAGATGATTCTTTTGATCCTAGTAAACATAAGTGTGTATCAGTAGAAGTTATTAATTATAAACCAATAGAAATTGAAAATGTTAAGAAAGAGGGATAGTTATGGATGAGTTATTAGGTGGAGATTTAGAAAATATGATGTTTAATATGAGAAGACTTATGTTAGATAATAAACCTCATATTAAGAAATATAATCATTATAGAAAGGTTCATGCTGATATTTTAGAGAGTATGGCTTCATATATTTTTGATGGTAAATATGATTTTGATAAATATATAAGTGAATTAAATAAGGATAGAGAAGTTAGTAGTGTTGAAAATTTAAAAGGTTTTGGTCTTTCTTCTGATAATCCTGATGATGTTTCTATAATAATTGAACTTTTTGTATATAAAAATTTAAAAGAAGTACCTTCAGTTACAGAGATATATTTAGAAAAAAATAAATTTAAAAATGCTGATAAAGTTAAACTGTTAAAGGCAATGAATGAGTCTTATGTAGGATTATTTAAAGTAACTGATATAGATTTTGATAATGCTTATGTTACTTATGAAGATGTATTTACTCATAAAAAGTTTAAAGTAATAGATATTTCTATGAGTTCATTTTCTGAAATAGATGATAATAATCCTATTTATATGTATAATAGAGTTATTGCAGTAGATGGTATATCTTTTGGAACTGGTATTCATTGTAATCTTAGTTATAATAATAAAGAGTTTAGAAAATTTCTTAAAGAACATGATTATAAGAAGAGTACAGATTTCTTTAGATGTCTTACATTATATGAGATATCTAAAAAAGAAAAAAATAAAAGAGTTCGTTATAATACTCAGTTTTAATTTTTAATATATGTGCAAGTATAGAGGTATGACATGAAAAAAGAATTTAAAGTATTTGTATTTAGTATGATTATAAATTTCTTTATATCTATTTTAAAAATAGGTGGAGGACTTTATTTTAATTTTGCATCTTTAATATCAGATGGAATGCAAACATTAAGTGATTTTATTACTGATATTGTTTCTTTTATTGGAATAAAAGTATCTAAAAAACGTCCTACTAAAAGTCATCCTTTTGGTTTTGGTAAGATGGAGTATATTATAAATTTAGTAATAGGAGTTATATTATTACTATTATCTATTTTTATAGTAGTTAATGGCTTTATTAGTAAATGGCATATTCCATCACTTCTAGTATTATTAATCTTATTTATAGCTTTAATACTTAAGATAATAACTTTGTTTTTTCTTTATTCAGTTGGGAAAAAGATAAATAGTCAGTTGTTGATTACATCTTATAAAGAATCAAAGATGGATTTATATTCTTCTATAGGAGTTATTGTGGCGACTATTTTATTACAATTTTCAGATGATATTGTTATATTTAGATATGTTGATATAGTAGTTGCACTTGTAATGGGATTTATTGTATTTAAAACAGCTTTTAATATTTTAAAAGATAATTCTATGAATTTAATAGGTAAAGTTGAAGATAATTTAGAGCTTTATAAGAAAATAGAAGAGTTTTTATTAGATATAAAAGGAGTAGAGAAAGTTAAATTCTATTTAATACGTTATGGTAAATATTATAAGATTCAATTAATGGTAGAGATGGATGCTAATCTTACGCTTAGACAAGTTACAAGATTAGAAGAGAAAATTAAAAAAGAATTAGTTTCTCATAGAAGCTTTGGAGTTAAGTATCCTACTATATATGTTACATCTAATCTTGATGATTAGAAATATATAATGATGATGTAAGTTATTGTAAATATGGTAGTGAAGAAACTTGTTCTATGTCTATTAAAGAAGGAATAAGGAGAAGATAAATTTATTGTTAAAAAATATGTTGACAACCCTAAATATTAGTGATAAATTAATTACTAATATTTGAAGAGGTGGAGTTATGAGTGTGATTTTTAAAGGAAAATACAATATTAAATCTATTATAATGATTACAGTATTTTCTTTAATCATGCTTTCATGCTCTTTATCTTTAAAATGATGTTGACACTGGGCGATTTATCGACTCGGTGCCTTTTTCTTTTATAGGAGGTGTTATATGAATAATTTAACTATTAATGATTTACTTGCTAAAATTGCCGAGTATAATAATGAAGAAGTTGAAATTATTAGAAAGGCATATTCTTATGCTGAAGAATTGCATAAAGGTCAAAAACGTCAGAGTGGAGAAGAATATATTACTCATCCATTGAATGTTGCTTATATTCTTGCTGATATGCACGCTGATAGAGATACAGTTTGTGCTGGACTTTTGCATGATACTTTAGAAGATACAAGCATTACTAAAGAAGATATTGCTAGTATCTTTAACAAAGATATTGCTAATCTAGTAGATGGAGTAACAAAGATTAGTAAAATGAATTTCTCGTCAAAACAAGATCAAAATCTTGCTAATACAAGAAAGATAATTACAAGTATTACAGAAGATGTAAGAATTATTATTATTAAATTAGCAGACAGACTTCATAATATGAGGACATTAAGCTTTAAGTCAGAATTTAAGCAAAAAGAAAATGCTATGGAAACTATGGATATTTTTGTGCCACTTGCTTATTATATAGGTGCTTATCGTATTAAAAGTGAACTTGAAGATTTATCATTACAATATCTTTATCCTGATAAATATAAGAGAATTGAAGATATTAAGTTAAGGATAGAAGATGATAGTAAACATTGTTTGGAAGAGATGTTACAAACTATAAATGGGATATTAAATGATAAAAACATACCTCATGAAATAAAAGTAAGAACTAAAAATATTTATGGAATATATAAGAGAATGGAACAGGGGCATAAATTATCAGATATTCACGATTTATTATCTCTTAAATTAATGGTAGATACTATTGCTAATTGTTATCAGACTCTTGGCTTAATTCATTCAAAGTATCATCCAATAAATGATAAATTTAAAGACTATATAGGGACTTTCTAAAAATAAAAGTTACAATTAAGGAGTAATAAGAACACTCC
>CAMMQC010000036.1 GCA_946498975.1 uncultured Mycoplasmatota bacterium | reverse complement strand
CCAATAAAGAAAACTGTCACCTATACTTTTAGCATTTGGTAGTTCTATACTTGTTAATGACCTATTCAAATTTAGAAACATGTCACCTATAATTTTAGCATTTGGTAATTCTACAATTGTTAATGAGTTATTCGAATATAGAAACTGGTCACCTATAATTTTAGCATTTGGTAGTTCTATACTTATTAATGAGTTATTATATTCGAGAAATTTGTTACCTATGTTTGTAGCATTTGGTAGTTTTATACTCGTTAATGAGTTATTGTGTTCAAGAAATGAATTACTTATATTCTCAACTTTATTATTTTTGTAAGTAATTATTCTATTGTTTTTATCTAAAGTAATTATTACATCTACTTCATCACTATCATTAGTTTTTATTAAAATATTTTTATTATCTTTATCATTTTCTATTTTAATATCTTTTATTGTCCCAATTGTATTAGGAAATGAATCCTCTAGTTCCATATCATTCCAGTATGTCTGAATTCGCTTGTTTTTTAAATCTAAAATAAAGTAATCTAATACTATATATTGTTCATGAGGATATTCTTTCATTTCAAAATTATCAATTATTACATTATTTTCACAGTAATAAATATTATTTATTTCATAGTTATATTTATAATATTTTCCATCGTTCGCTCTTACATAACCAGGAATTTCAAACGAATTTTGTAAATGAGATTGGTGCATTCCATAATACTTATCAAAACTGTTAGTAAGTCCTGGAATAATATTATCTAAATTATTACTAAATGTTGAATCAGGATTATTTACAGTATGATTATATCTATTTTTGATAGAAAGAGTATGACTATTATCTCTAGTAAACTGAATACTAATTACTGATGTCCCATATTCATCTTGCCTCTCTGGTTTTGGAAAGTTTTCTCTTTTTATTTCGTCTACATTTTCTTTTATGGCAAAAAATACAAAACACCTATTTAATCTACCACCATTAAATGTGCATAATGCTTCTCCAGGAGAATAATATTTCCTAAAACTTTGGATTTCTTCTTCATTATGACACTCATATAGTTTATATCCTGCTTCTTTTAATAATTCTTCTGGTCTTTTAGATCCAACTTCTTCATAGTTATTTTCAACATCAACTTGATTATATATATAATTTTTAAATTCTTCTTCTAGATTATTATCTATAATGTCTTTAACTAATGACCTACTTTCTTTAAAGTTATCAAGTAATAACTTTGGTAATAAGCCTTCTTGTTCTAATAAGGTAGGGAATATTTCACGACAAAGATGCATCATTTCTTCGCCATATTTTTTCTTTATTGTCTTTAAATCTTTATTCATAACTTCCTCCTCTAACTTTTTTCTTTTAATTTCAGTACAATTTCACAAAATTCCGGCACTTTTCAGCTTATTTTTCACATTTTTCCATATTTTAGGTATTCCTATGTTATTTTATAAATACTCTAACCATAATATCTTTTTAAGTAAATTACTTTGTCGTGAATTGATACACCTATTACATCCTCATCATTTTCATCCATTATTTTTCTACCATAGATACCATCTAATTTTCCAAAGCTTACAACATTATTGTTAATTTTATTTAATAACTTATTATTTATATAAATAATATTGCCTATTTTAGGTAATTCGTCAATATCATAAAATTCTATATTGATATTATAGGAATTGTTATCATTATCTTTTAATGTATAATTATATCCATCTATATTTTCTATTATTAATTTAATCATAATAAATTTTCTCCTTCTTGGCGATTATATATGTTTAACATTTGATTTAAATTTTTTTTCTAATTCTGGTATTAATGGAATATTAACTGTTTCCATATTCTTGAATTTATAAATATATCCATAACTACATTCTTGACAGAAGGCATAACCTACGATTTCAGCACTTGGTAATTCTATACTTGTTAATGAGTAATTTTTATAAAGAAAATTATTACCTATGCTTTTAGCGTTTGGCAATTTTATACTTGTTATTGACCTATTGCATTGAAGAAAATCATCACCTATGCTTGTTACGTTTGGTAGTTCTATACTTGTTAATGACCTATTCAAATTTAGAAACATGTCACCTATAATTTTAGCATTTGGTAATTCTACAATTGTTAATGAGTTATTCGAATATAGAAACTGGTCACCTATAATTTTAGCATTTGGTAGTTCTATACTTATTAATGAGTTATTATATTCGAGAAATTTGTTACCTATGTTTGTAGCATTTGGCAATTCTATACTCGTTAATGAGTTATTATATTCGAGAAATTTGTTACCTATGTTTGTAGCATTTGGTAGTTCTATACTTGTTAATGACATATTCCAATAAAGAAAACTGTCACCTATACTTTTAGCATTTGGTAGTTCTATGCTTGTTAATGACCTATTATTATTAAGAAAACTGTCACCTATGTTTTTAGCATTTGGTAGTTTTATACTCGTTAATGAGTTATTGTGTTCAAGAAATGAATTACTTATATTCTCAACTTTATTATTTTTGTAAGTAATTATTCTATTGTTTTTATCTAAAGTAATTATTACATCTACTTCATCGCTATCATTAGTTTTTATTAAAATATTTTTATTATCTTTATCATTTTCTATTTTTATATCTTTTATTGTTCCAATTGTTTTAGGAAATGAATCCTCTATTTCCATATCATTCCAGTATGTCTGAATTTGCTTGTTTTTTAAATCTAATATGAAATAATCAAGTATTACATATTGTTCTTTGGGATATTCTTTAACTTCAAAGTTATCTATTATTACATTATTTTCACAGTAATAAATATTATTTATTTCATAATTATATTTATAATATTTTCCGTCACTCGCTCTTACATAACCAGGAATTTCAAACGAATTTTGTAAATGAGATTGGTGCATTCCGTAATACTTATCAAAACTTGCTGCAAGTCCTGGTATAATATTATCTAAGTTGTTACCAAAAGTTGAATCAGGATTATTTACAGTATGATTATATCTGTTTTTAATAGATAGAGTATGACTATCATCTCTAGTAAACTGAATACTTATAACTGATGTTCCATATTTATCTTGTCGTTGTGGTTTAGGAAAGTTTTCTCTTTTTATTTCATCTACATTTTCTTTTACGGCAAAAAATACAAAACATTTATTTAGTCTGTTTCCATTAAATGTGCATAATGCTTCTCCAGGTGCATAATATTTCTTAAAGCTTTGTATTTCTCCCTCGCTATGACATTCATATAGTTTATATCCTGCTTCTTTTAATAATTCTTCTGGTCTTTTAGATACAACTTCTTCATAGTTATTTTCAACATCAACTTGATTATATATATAATTTTTAAATTCTTCTTCTAGATTATTATCTATAATGTCTTTAACTAATGACCTGCTTTCTTTAAAGTTATCATGTAATAACTTTGGTAACAAGCCTTCTTGTTCTAATAAGGTAGGAAATAATTCACGACAAAGATGCATCATTTCTTCGCCATATTTTTTCTTTATTATTTTTAAATCTTTATTCATAACTTCCTCCTTTATACTTTCGTTAAACTCTTATGGTTTTTCATAAGTTTCTTAACTCCATATGGATGTTTAAAGGCAACTGATACTAAAGAATTAGTAACATCCACTACTTTACCTGCTCCAAAGTGTTCATGTACTACATAATCTCCAACTTTATAGTCGATATCTTCATCTCTAATAACATCTTCTTTATTAATATGTTTAACTTCTTCAGTCTTTTTAGTATTACTATCAATTAGACTCTCATCTATTTCACTTATAAATCTACTTGGAGGATTAATACTATCTTCTCCAAATAGAACTCTTCTTCTAGCATTTAAGAGATATAGTTTTTCTTTCGCTCTAGTTATCGCAACATAACAAAGTCTTCTTTCTTCTTCTGTTTCACTAGCACTCATTAAACAGTTTCGATGAGGGAATATTCCTTCTTCTAGGCCTAGAACAAAGACTATATCATACTCTAGTCCTTTAACAGAGTGAATAGTCATTAGACTTACTTTATGACGAGAGTCTTTATATTCATCTTTATCATTAACTAAACTTACTTCATATAAGAAGTCTTCTAATGATACTAGTCCCATTCTCTCTTCAAAGGCTTTAGTAATAGATTTAAATTCTTCTAGGTTTTCTAGTCTTATTTCACTTTCTATACTCTTTTCACTTTCTAGTTCTTGTTTCATACCAGTAGAGTCTAGGACTTTATCAATTAACTCTGTTAAGGTTACTGATTCTGCTACTTTTTGAAGGGAGATAATTAGATCTTTAAACTTCTCTTCTTTACCACCATCTATCGCTTCAAATAGACTTATTCCTTCCATATCAGCTTTTTCTGTTAAATGTTCTATACTTTTTAGTCCTATACCTCTTTTAGGAGTATTTATAACTCTTAATAAGCTTACATCATCTTTAGGATTAAAGATTAGTTTTAAGTATGCTAGTAAGTCTTTAATTTCTTTTCTTTGATAGAAGCTGAAACCTCCTACAATACGATAAGGAATATTATCTTTTAATAGTTCTTCTTCTATTACACGGGACTGAGCATTAGTTCTATATAGTATAGCGATATCACTAGCATCCTTTCCTTCATCTAAAAGTTTCTTTATTTCCCTAGCAGTATAATGACTTTCATCTTTTTCATCATAGGCTCTATAATAAGTTATCTTATCACCATCGCCTTTAGTAGACCAGAGATTTTTCTCTTTTCTTTTTTCATTATTTTTAATAACACAGTTAGCAGCATCTAGTATGGTCTTAGTAGAACGATAATTTTGTTCTAGTTTAATACTTAAAGCATTAGGATAATCTTTTTCAAAGTTTAAGATATTTTTATAATTCGCTCCACGGAATCCATATATCGCTTGATCGGCATCTCCTACCACACAGATATTTTTATATTTAGCACTTATCATTTTAGATAAGATATACTGGGCTTCATTAGTATCTTGATACTCATCTATTAGTATATATTTATAACGTTCTTGATATTTTTGTAAAACATCAGGATGTTTTCTAAATAGAGTTATAGGTAGAAGTAATAAATCATCAAAGTCCATAGCATTATTCTTCTTTAATTTATCTTCATATTTATAATATACTTCACTTACTACATTTTCATAATCACTAGCGATATATCTTTCATAATCTTTTGGGGATAGAAGTTCATTTTTACAATTGCTTATTTTATTTCTAATCGCTTTAGGATTATAAATTTTAGGGTCATAGTTTAGACTCTTTAATATTTTCTTTACGATGGTTAAGGAGTCATCACTATCCATAATAACAAAGTTATTACTGTAACCTAATTTATCATAGTTTTCTCTTAATATTTTAAGTCCAAAAGAATGAAATGTTGATATTTGAATATACTTTGACTCACTACCTATCATTTTATCAACACGTTCTCTCATCTCTAAAGCTGCTTTATTAGTGAAAGTGATAGCAAGTATCTCATAAGGAGATATATCTAATTCTTCTATTAGATAGGCAATTTTTGTAGTTAAGACTTTAGTCTTACCACTCCCTGCACCTGCTAGTATTAAAAGAGGTCCTTCATTATATAAAACGGCCTTTTTTTGTTCTTCATTTAAGTTGTCTAAATCTATATTACTCATATTATTACCTACTTCCTAATTAATTATATCATTATTTTAATTAAGGGAAAAGAAAAAGAGGTCATTTAGACTTCTTTATTGTCAGCATCAAGAATATAAAGGAAATAGTTTATATCACGGTAGAAGTTATCGATAGCGAGTGGTTCTATTATAAAGTATAGTTTTGCATCTAATAAATCTCTTAACATATCTCTTAGTAGTAATCTGATTCTTCTAATAATAGCGATACTTCTTTCTGTTAAATCCTTTTGATTTTCAGGGGATAGGGGTAGACTATTATAATCTTCAAGTAACTGTGGATATATTTCATTTAAGATATTATTTAATACTTCTATATATGATGTTGCATTGGGATCGATTAAGCCTCTTAAGAAAGAAGTTATTTCATATGCTGTTATATTGTAACCATATTCTGTATCTAAGGCAATTATTGGGTCTTTTCTTATCATCTCTTTTAATCTATTTAACTCTCCTATATATAGTTCAATTTCTATTATCATAAAGTTATACATAGTAGGATAGGAATATGAAAATAGATTATTAGAAGTCATTTCATCTCTAATTTCTCGTGCAAGGCTTATAAAATCATTGGCAATACTTAAGGCTCTATCATTAATAGAAGTCATTGTTCTTATTAGTTCATCAGTTATTTCAAAGGTATCTGTAGGTGTTAGTTCTAATTGTGATTCCGTTATATCTGTAGCAAGGTTTATATCAAAAAGTTTCTCTGTTAATTTTTCAGTTGGTAGGGTATACTCTGTATAAAATATCTCATAGTCTACTCCTTTTGATGGAACTTTTCCATTAGTTACTGTTATTATTTCTCTACCTAAATCTTGACTTCTTTTAGCAAGAGCTCCTGCTCTTTCTTTATAGGAATTATTTCCATAAAATGATAGTTCAATATTAATACAAAAATCTCTCATTGTTCTTAAATAATATAAGTTAGTATTTAATGACTCTTCATAAAATTCTTCTTCTGTTAACATTTTATCACCACTAAATTATATGCGATGAAAAAAAGAGATAGTATTATAACTAATCTCTTATACTCTGATATAGTTTATTTAACTCTGTAAGAGGGTTATCTTCAACAGCTTTTGATTCTTCTTTTACTTGCTCTTTCTCTTTTTCTTCTTTTAATATCTTAACCATAAGCTTATATTCATCTAAAGTAAAGTTTTGGCCTAATAAATTTATAGGCGCTTGTTCTTCTTTCTTCTCTTCTTTAGGTTCTTCTATAATTACCTGTTTTTTAGGTACTTTATAAACTTCTTTAATATCAAAGTCATGAATAATATTGTAGTTTGTAAAAGATTCTACTTGGATTAAATTATGTTTATATTGATATTTTCTTATTAAGTGATAAATAATTAAAACTACCATCCAGAAAACAAAGATAAACATACTTAATTCTAAAAGACTTCTAACGGCATTACTACTATATAATTCAGTAATATTAAAGACATCTAGGTTAAGATTATTAATAGATGAAATTGCTAATATAAATAAGTACATAATGATTGCAAAAGCAGTAGAATTTATAACTTTTAATTTAAAGTCTGCTTTGTCATCAAATATCGTTTTAAATAATACTACATTAGTTATTATTAACATAATTAGATAGATAACAATATTTGGAAAATAATAAGTTATAAACACTTCGTTAATAGCATAATCTACTAAAGTCATAAAACTACTACCATACTCTAATGCTATAAATATGAAGCCTGCTAAATATAATAGAATATAAGTTCTTTTACTTTGCTTTCTATTAGAACCATTAGTAGTTATAAATATTATGGTTAAGACCACTACTACTGCAAGTATCATTAAATATAAGTTTCTAGATGTAATTAAATCAAATACCGTTTGTAATTTTGTCATTAATGATAACGGACTCATTAATAACACCCCCTTTTTATTCTGCCATGTATAGTTCTGCTATATAAATAGTTTGTGTAGAACTATCATCTTTAGTACAGGTAATTAATGTAAGTGTAGTTTTATCATAATTTCTTTTGATTGAAACCGTA
Source organism: uncultured Mycoplasmatota bacterium (assembly GCA_946498975.1). Lineage (GTDB taxonomy): Bacteria > Bacillota_I > Bacilli_A > RF39 > UBA660 > Onthousia. Next base: position 6,318 of record CAMMQC010000036.1, on the reverse strand, counting down.
CCTGTATTCTTTTCTTTATATATGTTTGTAATTTTATATTTGTAATTAACTCCAGCATAGGTAACAATAGCTTCATCTCCTACTTCTAGTTTATATAAGTCTTTAAAGAAAGCTTTCCAACCAGTACCAGAGTGCCCTGCTATTATTAAGTTACCATTAGTAACATTAGGCATCTCACTACCTTTTATTATTTCTATGTTGGCTTCAACTGTATTAAGGCTAGAATTAATGTTGTAAAAACCCCTTTTAAACTTTATTTTTGGTATTTCTAAATAACCAATATAACTTTCAATATCTTGATAATTTTGTGTTTTAGTTTCTTCTTCATCAGTGGTAACTTCTGTTGTATTTACACTATATATTTCTGTTTCTGTTTCATTATATATTTGTTCATTCATATAGTCATAGGCAAATAGCTTTTTATCATTGATGAAGTTATAAAAAGATAAGAATCCTCCTAGTGTTATTACAAATGCTCCGATTAGAGCGACTGTATTAGGAGAGATTCTTTTCTTCTTATTTAACTTTTTGTTTTTTACCATTGTAGTATACGAATCCTACTCCGGATATCAAAAGTACTGATCCAAATAAAGTACTTATTAGGGATTTATTACTTCCAGTAAATGGAACTTCTACTATTTCGTTATTTTCAAAGATAACTGAGGCAGTAGGTATCTCATCACTGATGGTAAACTTATAGATGTCATCACTCTTCTTGTAACCTTCTGGAGCAGCAATTTCTTCTACTGTGTATTCTCCGTCTTTTAACCCAGTGATAGTATGAGGTTCTTCTGTAGTTACAAATTCTTCTACTACTTTACCATTACTATCTTTTACTACTAGAGTAGCTCCTGCTAATGGATTACCAGTTGCGGCATCTACTTTTAAGATGTTTACTAGCTTTTCAATTGGTTTATTTTCAATAGTTACTGTTACATCACGATGATCTTTATCTACTGTAAATTCATAAATTTCATCTGTTTTTTCATATCCAGCTGGAGCTTTAGTCTCTTCTACTGTATATGTACCATCTTCAAGATCTGTTAGTTTGTGAGGTTCAGTAGTAGTTACAAACTCTTCTATTATGTTTCCTTCACTATCTTTTACTACTAGTGTTGCTCCTGCTACTGGTTGTTTAGTAATTGAATCTATTTTTATAATTGTTGCATTTCTTTCAAGTTCTCTATTTCTAAATCTTATAGAAATATTTCTATTTGTATCAGTAATAGTAAATTCAACAACTTTATCATTTAAAATATATCCGTCTGGTGCTTTTGTTTCTTGTAATGTGTAAGTTCCATTTGGTAGGTTTTTAATGACATGTGATGAGGTAGTTGATGTCCAAGTTGCAATTTCTTTACCAGAACTATCTTTAAGAACAAAAGTTGCTCCTGCTAAAGGTTGCTCGGTTTCATCATCAATTTTTGTTATAGTTACTTTACTAGTTTCTAATGTTAAATTAGTTTCATCAGTTACAGTTGAAGTATCTGGATATAGAACTGAACCTAAGACACTTTGTTTTGTTGGATCACTAGATTTATACATATATGCTTTGTTAATAGATCCCGTTGCAGTTGCTATTACTTTGATGTTAAGACTACCTATATCAACATTATCTGCTGGTACTCTAACTTTGAAACTTTCAGATGGTGCGAATGAAGTCTGTTCTCTTCCTGTTGTGGCATTAACTACTGTTGTTCCAGATGGGGCATTTTCTAATGATATTGTATAATTACCTGTTGTATATAATGTTTTTACACTAATAACATTTGATTCATAATATTTCTTATCACTAGATAAATTTAGTGTGCTATCATCGTTTATAAGTTTAATTTCAGGCGTTGCATAAGATGTAACTTGCTCAGCCCCATTTACTAAATTAATTATATATTGTCTTAAACCATATGGATCAGGACCTGTTGTTTTAAAACTATTTGGTAAATTATGAGTACCCATATGAAGATCCATATACCACCATAAAGCTGCTTGAGTAATATAGTAATCTTTATCAGAATCTCCAGTTATATTTGTTCTAGGATATCCATTAGATAGTATATAAGCGATAGCTGCTGGTGCTTCTCCTTCTAAAGTCATTGTAACGCCATAAGGTATACCAAGGTTCATATCACGACAATAAACATAACCACCTAAACTACTAGTTAGTTTACCATAATGTATGTTATCAATATATCCAGGTAATATTTTTTCACTATTTGCAGTAAAAGAATGTGGTACAGAAGATGCCGCATTCGTACCTGTAAGTCCAAATATACCTAAAGTAGCTATTAATGCTACAACAATAAGTATTTTTAATTTGTGTTTTTTCAAGTTTTTCATATTATATCCCCCCAATTTGCTTTTGTGCCTATATTATATCACTTTTATTAATTAATTGCAAGTAATTTTTAAATATGTGCATTATTAGATTAGCAAAAAAATAGAACTGGTGTTATATTATCAATCAGTTCTATTATATTATTCTACTTATCTTTAGATTCAAGTTTTTCTAAAACATCACTAACAACATCTATTGCTTTTAATCTTAATTCTTCTGCTGCTTTTTCTAATACTGGTGTACCTTTAGCAACTGCAAGATTAACTAAATCTTGGCATTTTTTCTTTATTTCTTCGCCTTTTTTCTTTGCAATCTTTAAAGCTTTTTCTTTGTCTAAATCTTCTAGTTCAGCTTTAATTTCTTCTACCTTTTCTTCAAACATCTCTTTAACTTCTTCTGTGTCTACAGATTTTATTTTAGCAATAACATTATCTATTTTTTCTTTTAAATCTTTTCTTGTTTCACTCCCTTTTTTAGGTGCAAATAAAATTCCTAATCCAGCTCCAATAGCAGCTCCTGCAATAAATTTTCCAAACCCACTGCTTTTTTTCATATTACTCATCAATATCTCCCTTTCCTTTCTTATTAAATATACTTGTTATAAGATTAACAATACTGCCAATAACAGTATCAGTAACTAAAGTTAATTTTTCACTTACAGTGTCAACTAGATTAAAAACACCGTCTAAGCCATCTAGCTTTTTCTTTGTATCATCTAGAATAACATCTACTTTACTTAGTGTATCTAATGCTTTTAATGCTAGAATTATTAAAATAATTACTAATACTATTAATAGGCTATCCAAAATAACCCCTAAAAATTCCACTTTTTATTCTCCTTTCTTTTCATCATACATTGAATCAATTAAATCAAATAAATTATCCTCAATGCTTGCATCATCATTTTCTTTATCTTCTTCTTTAAAAGCTTTCAAGTCCGTTCTTCTACCTGTAGCTTTTTCATGTGAGGCATCTTTGTAGTCAATATTATACTCTAGTCCTAAATCAGAATAATATTCTTCAGCATCTCCCATTGTTACTTTGGCAACTGAAGGAGTATTGTCAGCACTAATATCTAAAAGGCTTTCTTCTTTAATATCTTCTTCCGATGAACTAGGATCTTCTACTTTTTTGTTAGATGTTAGTTCTTCTTCAAAAATGTCATCATTATTCCCATAAGCCTTTGCCCTTACACTGTCAACATCTATTTTTCTTGATTTATAACTACTTGTTATTCTAACCTCTTTCTTTGTCACAATATCGTCTTTTTTGTAATTTTGATCCAAAACTCCATAAATTGGTGATATTATCGGTGAGGGATGAAATTCTTTCTTTTCTTTTTGTTTTTCATATCCACCATACTCATGTATCTTAATTTCTTTTTTCAAGTCAGCTCCGTATGGTGTTTTTTCTGATTTTTCCTCATTATAAATTGGTCTTGATGGCCTTTCAATATTTTCTTTTACTTTTACCTGTTCAGTTTCTTTTTTGGGAAGAGGTTTTTCTTTTTGTTCTAAGTCAATGAAATCATCATCTAAAATAGCCTTAAATTTAAAATCACGATTTTGATCATTTAAATCTTCGACTTTTTTATCTTCCTCGACAATCAAATCTACTTTAGGAGAAACTTTTTTTGGTTTTGGTTCATCTACTATTATTTTTTTTGCAATTGGTTTTTCTTTCTTTTTTATTTCCTTCTTCTCTTCTACTTCTACATATTCTTCTTCAAAAAGAGCATTTTTTAGTTTATCTAATAATTTCATGAATACACCTTCACCTTTCTTAGTCTTGTTCTAATTCAATTTTATCTTCTCGGATTTTATTATCGCCATATCCTTCATAAAAACCATATTTTTCTTCATATTCCAAATATGTATCTTTAGTTGCTGTACTACCTTTTGGTTTCATAACATCATAGGTATCTTCCTTATAATCTAAGACTTTATTACCAACAAGGGTTTCTAAGACTTGGCGATTAAAACTCAAAGAAGATAAAACACTACTCATATTTATAATAGCACTTTTTATTTGATTTTCCTTAACATATGCTTCTATTTTACCATAATTATACATATATTCAATAAAATAGTAATTACTATTATTTACATCTGTTATTTCTAGATAACCATCTTTATTATTATAGTTTAATTTTTTAGAGAAATACGCTTCTTTATTAACTGTATAGTCTAATTTTTCTTCATTATAATAACTAATAATATCTATGTAGAAATAATAGGTATTGTTATATTCGTCTAACAAAGTTGCATTATATTCATCTTTTGTTTCTAGTCTTAAGCCTCTTGGAATATAGTATTTATATCCTTCAAAAGCATTATTTGCAAGTTGTGTTTTTGAAGAAAGCATTGTAGTTGTTACCTCATCAAGGCTAGCATAACTTATATTCGTACAACCTGTTAATAATAAAACTGATATCATTAATAATAATTTCTTTTTCAATATGCAACACCTACTCTTATATCATTATAGCAAAAAAGTAATTGGTTTGTCACTTCTTTTGTGCAAAAAGATGATAGACATTTTTCCCCTCTTTACTAAAACGCATCTCATATTCACTCATAATTATATCAGTATCTGTTTTATGGTAGTCAAATGAAATATCACTTAAAGCATATCCTTTACTACTTAGTGTTTCAAGGGAATAGATAAATAAATCCTCATTATCCGTTTTCATTTCAATTCTTTTAGTATCTTTAAATAATGAATCATATTTATCTAAAAATATTTTACTAGTTAATCGTCTATCATGCCATCTTTTCTTAGGCCAAGGATCAGAAAAATTTAAATATATTAAATCTATCTCTTTAGAAAATACTTTATCGATATCTAATGCATTCATTCTAATTAGTTTTAAATTATCTAAAGCATTAGGATTTTTTTTTATCGCTTTAGCCATTACACTATCGAATCTTTCTATACCTATATAATTAATATCTTTATATTTGAGAGCTTTTTCTAATATAAATTTTCCTTTTCCCATACCTATTTCAATATAGATAGGATTATCATTATTAAATAATGATTTCCATTTGCCTTTATAATCTTCTGGATTTTTTATTAAGTAATTACAATTGTCTAATATTTCTTCTTTATCTTTAACATTTCTTAAACGCATATTAATACCTCCTCCATGCCATATATGATATTTTATCATAATTAGCATAAGTATGGAATAAAATAAACCAGAAAGTGAGGTTAAATTTATGAATCAAGGTATGCCTATGTGGCCAAATAACCCTAATATGAATCCTAATATGGGAGGATGGCAAAATTTTAATAGTATTAATCAAAGACTTAATAGTTTAGAAAATCAAGTAAATAGACTTGAAAGGCAAATGAGAAGACTAGAAAATAGAGTTAATAGACTTGAGTCTAGTATGATTAGTCCAAGAAACTATGATAGTCAGTCAACTGGTTATGGTAATAGTAATGATAAGTACATGATGTAAAACATTTTAAAAAGACATATAGAGTTTCAAGTCTTATATGTCTTTTCTTATCTAATAATTTCTGTTCTTAATAGTTCACTTGTTTTATAATCATAATAATTAATTGTTAAATGCCAGTCTGATTTATCATTAAACGCTTGTAATAATATGGCTGAATACCATATCTTTAGTCGCATAATGTTGCCCCTAGATTGCTCTGCATCGTTATCATAGTAAATATTAAAAATGCTATAATCATCATTCCAGTTAATATCATATTGATTATTAATTTTTTTAAGTGAAGATAATTCCTCTTCTAATATAATGTTAATATTAGCTATAATGTCGCTCTTAGCTTCCTTAAGTATTTCAAGACAAAAAGTATTGTCTTCATAACTAAGATTATATATTTCATAATCAATTAATTTATCTGTTTTGTTATCTTCATATCTTATCTTATCACCATTTGCTAAATCAGAAGGTATAGGGACTTTCCAAAAATAAAAGTTACAATTTAAATAAGTAAAAAAGACAACA
>CAMMQC010000035.1 GCA_946498975.1 uncultured Mycoplasmatota bacterium | reverse complement strand
CGTACGGATTTGTGAGGGCTATATAGAGTAATCTATATTTCTACTCGATTAAATTCAAGTGATTTTTAATTTGAATATTAAAAATTCCTCTAGAGAAAATATTAAATTGAAAGCATATTTTTCTTGAATTTACAAAATTGCCTTTTTGCATTAGTCATAGACTTATGTTATTACTATTGCAGAAAGGAGAAATACTATGAATAAAACACCTAGATTTATATCATTAATGTCAGATACAACTGCAAAAGCTTTAGTTAAAGATGATCATTATAGATGGTTTTATGAAGAGGTAATTAAGTTTAAAACAGGTGTTGATTTAAAAGGGTATCAGTTAATGGATCCTGAACTTAATACTGGTAATAAAGGTAAAGATTATAGATTAGATTTAATCTTTATTAATAAGACTAAGTTATTTAACTTAGAATTAAATCAATTTGTTTATCCACATACCTTTATTAAAAGTCTTAAATATGCTTTAAGATTAGCAGGAAATGGCTATATCAAAGGACAACAATATTATCAAAGATTTGTAACTCAACTTAACCTAAACTATAAAATAATGAGTGATAAAGTAAAAAGAAGGTACTCGAGAGACTATAAGTTAGAAGATTGTAAATGTAAAGATAAACTTAAAGATATAAGAGTAGTAACAACAAATTTATTAGACTATAAAGGAATAGTCTATGATGGTACCAATAAATATGAAACATATTTATCTATGTTAACAGCTGAATCTTATGAAGAGATGGAAAGAATAGTAGGAGATTTAAAGGAGGGTAAAATAATTATGGAAAAGTTAAAAGAATTAGGATTAGACGATGAATTTGGTGCAATATATGATGAAGAGATAGTTCATAAAATGGAGATTAATTCTGCAAGAAGTGATGGTAGAAAAGAGGGCAGAAAAGAAGGTGCTACTAATGAGAAAAAATCTATCGCTAAATCAATGCTTGCCAAAAAGATGGATATACCTTTAATAAGCGAACTAACTGGTCTATCTAAAAAACAAATAACAACATTAATGTAAGGAGAAAAAATGGGAAGATATTTAAGTTGTGCTGTTGCTACCTCAATGGTAGTTGAAAAGAAAAATGATAAACCTTTTGAAAAAGAAGAATTAAATAAATTAAAACAATCTGTTGGGAAAATATTTGATTTAGATTTATATAATGTTAAAGAAGAAGAAAACTTAATTAGTTTAGAGATAAAAAAGGATGTATTTAATGAAAATATCCATGATTTATGTAGGGAATTAAATAAATCTTTCTTTCTATTAACATTTTTACTATATAATAATAAATATTTGAATCAAGATAGACCTGATGAAGAGTGGCCTATTTCTATAACAGAAATACCAAATAGAAATAAATATATGTTAGAGCTAGGAAAAAATGCTTATAATGATTGTGAAAGTGAAAACTTAAGTTTGTTTGGTTTTTCTCCACTTTTAAGAAGAGAAATTTCAAATTGGCAAGATTATAGTTTTGACATACAAGGTATATTACTATTTCTTGATGGTGATAAAGCGGACTTTGAAGACGAAACTGAATTTGTATGTTTATTAAATTGGTTTAAGAAAGATTATTTTAAAACTAAATTAAGTGGTAGTATAGTATTTCATATAACCGATTAAAAAGCTTTTGTTCTTTTTAACTTATTAGTGTATAATAAGTAAAAGGAGAGATGATTTATGCTATTATTAGCTGTTAATTCTGGCAGTAGTACCTTAAAATTTAGACTTTATGATATGCCAAGTGAAAAAGTAATTACAAAAGGAAGTTTTGAGAGGATTGGCTCTACTGATAGTGATTATACTATTAGAGTTAATGATGAGAAAATCTATAAGAAAGAGGAAATTGCAAATCATGAGAAAGCTGTTAATATTTTATTAACAGAACTTGTGGAAAAAGGTATTGTTAAGAAATTAGATGATATTAAAGCTGTTGGACATCGTGTTGTTCATGGAGGTGTTTTATATTCTCATTCTGTTGTTATTACAGATAGAGTCTTAGAAGAAATAGAGAGAATCAAAGACTTAGCACCTCTGCATAATCCAGCTGCTATCATAGGTATAAAAGCTTTTTCTAAAGCTATACCTAATGCTACTATGGTTGCATGTTTTGATACTGCTTTTCATCAAACTATTGATGAAAAAGAATTCTTATACTCAGTACCTTATGAATGGTATGTTAAATATGATGTTAGAAAGTATGGATTCCATGGCCTTTCTCATCAATATATAACTATTAGAATGAAAGAAATACTAGGTCATGATGGTAACCTAATTATCTGTCATATTGGTAATGGTGCTAGTATATCTGCTGTTAAAGAAGGTAAATGTATCGCTACATCTATGGGCTTTACTCCTAATGCTGGTATTATGATGGGGACTCGTAGTGGTGATATAGACTATAGTATTATAGGCTATATTATGAAAAAAACAGGTATGTCTTATGATGAAATAGATAATTTACTTAATAAGAAAAGTGGCCTTGAAGGTATTGCTGGTATGAGTGATTTGAGAGATATAGATAGAGCCTTTATTGCTAAAGATAGCAAAGTAGTTCTTGCAATTGATATGTATACTGAACGTATCGCTGAATATATTGCTAAATACTTCTTAAAACTAGGTAAAGTAGATGCTATCATCTTTACAGCAGGTGGTGGTGAGAATGATCCTATTATTAGAAAAGAAGTACTTAATAAATTAAAACCACTTGGTGTAGAAGTTGATGAAAAACTAAATGAAGAAACAATTGTTAGAAAAGATAAAGAAGGCTTAATTACTACTAAAAAATCTTCTATTGCTAGTTATGTGTTAGCGACAGATGAAGAACTTGTAATTGCAAAAGATACCTATAATTTAACTAAATAATAAAGTAACTTGCTAATAGCAAGTTATTTTTTTATTACGAATTTTCGTAAATATCCTTATGTAGTAAGTGTATCATAATATTTACGAAAATTCGTAACATATTTTTAACATTATTTGCTTGACTTTCGAACAAAAATACTATAGAGTAATAACCAATAACTAGTTATTAAAATATGCTTTCGGAGGATTAGTAAATGAATGAAGTTGTTACAAAAGAAAATATAAAAATAGAAGATATGATTTATGAAATAAGAGGTAAGCAAGTAATGTTAGACAGTGACTTGGCAAGGATTTACGAAACAGAAACAAAAAGAATAAATGAGGCAGTATATAGAAACACAGAAAAGTTTCCAGAAAGATTTAGTTGGATTTTAGATGATAGCGACATTGAAATCTTGAGGTCGCAAATTGCGACCTCAAGTTCTCATGGAGGTAGAAGATATAATATAAGAGTTTTTACAGAACAAGGCGTAGCAATGTTAGCAACAGTACTAAAGACTAAAGTTGCTACTGAAGTTAGTATACAGATAATGGATGCCTTTGTAACTATGAGAAAATATATCTCTACAAATTTGCTTGAACAAAAATATATGAATAATATGGTGCTAGAACATGATTGTCAAATTAAATTATTAAAAAGTTCGTTTCAAAAAATAGAAGAAAAGAAAAAAGTTAATGAAATCTATTTTAACGGCCAGATTTATGATGCTTATTCTAAAATACAAGAGATATTTAAAAGTGCTAATAAGAGACTTGTAATAATAGATGCTTATGCAGATAATACAATACTAGGTATTATAAAAAGATTAAAGATAGAAGTAACAATTATAACTAAACCTAATAATCTTCTTACAGAACAAGATATTGCAAAATATAATAAACAATATAACAACCTAACTGTTATATTTGATAAAACATTTCATGATAGGTACTTTATCTTAGATGATAAGATAGTTTATCATTGCGGAGCCAGTATAAATAGAATAGGTTATAAAACATTTTCTATTACCTTAATAGGAGATAAAGATGTAAAGAATACTTTAATAAATAAAATAAAAGAAATAGATAAGGAGAACTAGTAAATGAATGAAATTGCTACAAAAGAAAATATAAAAATAGAAGATATGATTTATGAAATAAGAGGTAAGCAAGAAATGCTAGATAGTGACTTGGCAAGACTTTACAAATGTAAAAATGGAACTAAGACTATTAATTTAGCAGTGAAAAGACATATTAATAGATTTCCGGAAAGATTTATGTTTCAATTAACAAAAGATGAATATGATTATTTGCGGTTTCAAAATGAAACCGCAAAAGAAAATAATATGTCTAGAACTCTACCATATGTCTTTACAGAACAAGGCATAGCAATGCTAGCAGCAATACTTAGAACACCTGTTGCAGAAGAGATTAGTATACAGATAATGGATGCTTTTGTAACAATGAGAAAAATATATATTAAACAATCTACAAAAACATTAATTAAGTAGTAAAAGATTTATTAATAAAATACTCAATACTTTTATTTTAAAGTCGCAAATTACGACCTCAAGTTATTATGCTTAAAAATATAAAATTAGATTTTAATCTAACAAATTATTGTAAATGGTAATATAAAAGTAGTATATTAATAATTTAAAAAAATAACAGGTACTCGCAAAATTTGCGAATACCACTAAATATGTCACAATAAAAATACGTAACTTATATTGTTAATTATTATAGTTTATATTTAATAACGGCTCTTATTATGAACTTTCTTGCCTAATACTTTGAAAAAATCCTAATCTATAGTATAATACTAGTAGATTTAAAGAAAGAAGGAATATATATGAAAATAATATCTATTAATGCGGGAAGTAGTTCTTTGAAGTTTAGTCTTTTTGATATGGATGATAAAAAAGTAATTGCCAGTGGACTATTTGAACGTATTGGTATAGATGGTAGTAGTTATACTATTAAATATAACGGAGAAAAAATTAAAACAGAAGCAGAACTAGCAACTCATACTGATGCTGTTATAATTTTACTTGATAAATTAGTTACTCTTAATATTATTAAATCACTAGATGAAATTGATGGAGTAGGACATCGTTTAGTTCATGGTAAAGATAAGTATAAAGAGTCATGCTTAATAACAGATGAAGTAGTTAATGACTTAATCGCCTTTAAAGACTTTGCTCCACTTCATAATCCTGCTAATGTACTAGGAATAGAAGCATTTAGAGAAGTATTACCAAATGTTCCTATGGTAGGAGTATTTGATACAGCTTTTCATCAAACTATGGATGAGGAAGCATACCTTTACCCAGTACCTTATTTCTGGTATAAAGCTCATGGTGTTAGAAAATATGGTTTTCATGGAACAAGTCATAGATATATCGCTAAAACTATCAGCGAAAAACTTGGTAGAGATGATTTAAGAATAATTAGTTGTCATGTTGGTAATGGTGGTTCTATTACTGCTATAAAAGATGGTAAGTGTGTTGACACTTCTATGGGATTCACACCTTTAGCAGGTATAATGATGGGAACAAGAAGTGGTGATGTTGACCCTTCTATCATTACCTATGTTATGGAACAAGAAGGATTAAATGCTAAAGAAGTAATAGATGATTTAAATAAAAAATCAGGATTACTTGGACTTAGTGAAATAAGTAGTGACATGAGAGATATAGTAAGTGCTATGGATAGTGATGATGAAGAAAAGAAAGCTAAGGCAAGACGTGCTTTCCTTAAATACACAAGAACTGTTACAAACTATATCGCAGAGTATTATGTCCTACTAGGAGGAGCTGATGTTATCTGCTTTACTGCAGGACTTGGTGAAAATAGTGAACCATTTAGAAAGAAAGTTTGTGAGAACTTAGCATGCCTTGGTGTAAAACTAGATAGTGAAGCTAATAAAGTAATGGGAGAATTTAAAAAGATTAGTAGTGATGACTCTACTATCACTGTTTATGTAGTTCCAACAGATGAGGAGCTTATGATCGCTCTAGATACCCTTAAATTAATTAGTTAGATTGGATGAAGTTATGTTTAAAAAAATATATAAAGAGATAAAAAAATATAATACAATTGTAATTGCAAGACATATAGGAGTAGATCCTGATGCCCTAGCGAGTCAGCTTGCCTTAAAAGAATCTATTAAATTAACATTTCCTAATAAGAATGTTTATGCTGTAGGTAATGGTTCTTCAAAGTTTTCCTATATGGGAAAATTAGATAAATTAGAAGACTTTGATAACTTTCTTCTAATAGTTTTAGATACCCCAGATAAAAAAAGAATAGATTATAAAGATTATAGTAAAGCAAGTATGACTATTAAAATAGACCATCATCCTTTTATAGAAGACTTTGGTGGAATAGAATATATAGATGATAGTGCTAGCAGTACTTCTGAAATATTGATGGAACTATTACTTAAGACTAAGTTAAAATGTAATAGTGAGATAGCAAAACTTTTATACTATGGACTAGTATCAGACTCAAATAGATTCCTATTTGATAGTTCTACCTCTAAAACTTTTAATCTTGTAAGTACATACCTATCTAAATATCCCCTTAAACTATCAGATATTTATACAAACCTATATTTAAGACCTTTAAAAGAAGTAAGATTAGAAGGATATATCTCTTTAAATATGAAAGTAACAGAAAATGGTGTTGCCTATATTATCTTAACTAATGACATTATTACTAAGTTTAAAGCCGATAGTGCTTCTGCAGGTAATATGATTAATAACTTTAACTTTATAGATGAAGTCTTAGTTTGGATTATCGTAACCGAAGATGTTAAAAACAATAATGTTCGTGTCAATATTAGAAGTAGAGGACCAGAGATTAATAAAATTGCCGAAAAATATAATGGTGGAGGTCATGCTATGGCAAGTGGAGCAAGACTATCATCAATTGATGAAGCCGAAGCCTTAATCTCTGATATTGATTATGCAACAGAAAACTATATAAAGAAAGAGATGAGTAAACATGAAAATAACTAGTACCGAACTTAAGATTATGGCTACTCGTCGTAGTCAATATCCTGAAGATATGAAAAGCGAATTCCTTTTAGTAGGACGTAGTAATGTTGGTAAAAGTAGTTTTATCAATACACTTTTAGGAAGAAAAAACCTTGCTAGAACTTCATCTCATCCTGGAAAAACCCAAACCCTTAACTTCTATGAAGTAAATAAAGAGTTCTATCTAATAGATGTACCAGGTTATGGTTATGCCGAAGTAAGTAAAAAAAGAAGAGAAAAGTTTGGTAAAATGATAGAAGAATATTTAGAGACTAGAAAACAGTTAAAAAGAGTCTTTATGATAGTAGATTTTCGTCATAAACCAACTGAAGATGATGTCTTGATGTATAACTTCTTAAAATACTATAATCTTCCTGTAACTATAGTAGCGACTAAAGCCGATAAAATAGGAGCAAGTAAAAAAGATAAATGTAAAAAACAGATTACTGATACCCTTGATTTAGTAGTAGGAGATGACTTAGTAATTTTCTCAAGTGTTACTAAAGAAGGAAAAGATAAAGTAATGAAAACAATAGAAGACTTAAGCGTCGACACGATTTAAGTCTTTTTTCATACTCTATAATAGGTGAAGTTTCATGAAGTTAATAATAAAATCAGATACTTTATATTATTTAATATTACCAGTTAATTTAAAGAGTCTAACAGAAGAAGAAATAATATCTAAAATTAAACATATCTTTTTAAATTATAATCATAAATATCATCTATTAGAACCAGGATTTTACGAAGTAGATGTTTATCATCATAATATTGTAGGAACTATTTTGAAAGTAGAGAAAATAGATACCTTTGATTTCTCAGAAGAAGTGGATTTAAGAGTAGTTATTAAAGATAAAATAAAAATATATCTAAAACTAATAGATGAAACAGACTTTCCAGAATTTAAAAGTAAAATAGATGTGGATACTCTAAGTCTAAAAGATTATTTACATCTAATAGAACATTCTAATATTATTATAGACACAAAAAAAGTTCTCAGTTAGAGAACTATAGCAATCATGTTGTTAGAGCCTTTATTAACAACCTTAGTTAAGGTTTGTTGTAATTTATATCTAATATTATCTGGCATAGAATTAATCTTCGCTTGTATTCCTTCCTGTACAATATTATCTAAACTTCTACCAAATATTTCACTCTTCCATATCTCACTAGGATTATTTTCATAATCTCTCATTAAGTAATCAATTAACTCTTTACTTTGAACTTCACTACCAATAATAGGTTCAAAAGTAGAATTAACATCGACCCTTATCATATGTATCGAACTTGCCACAGCCTTAAGCTTAATTCCATATCTGGGTCCTTGTTTAATAATCTCAGGTGTATCTAATTTCATATCAGAAAGCGTTGGAGTAGCAACACCATAACCAGTTTGTTTAACCATCTTTAAAGCATATTTTATCTGATCATATTCGCGTCTAGCTTCTTCATAATCTTGGAATAATGATAAAAGTCCTGCTTTACTAGTAACATCTATCTTAATAATATCTCTTAAGACATCACTATATAAAGCACTAGGAGCCTCTAAATTAATAGTAACAATACCAGTAGAAGGATCTACATCGGATAAATAAGCTTTCTCAATTACTTCATTACTTCTAAAGTGTTCTGTAATCTTTTCAATATCCCTTAACTTATCAACTTCCATAACACTTTCACGAATAACATCAATATATTTACGTTTAATCTCATTGTTAGCATTTAAAATAGCAATCCACTCTGGCATATTAACTTTAACTTCTAAGACAGGGAACTCATATAAAGCTTCTCTTAATATAGAAATCATTTCTCTTTCATTCATCTGATCTACATTAATAGGTAAAACAGGAACATTATGAGCTTCTTTAATAGATTCAGCCAGTCTTTCAGTTTCAGGTAGAGTAGGATGAGTTGTATTAAGAACTACAATAAAAGGTTTACCAATCGCTTTTAATTCTTCAATAACTCTCTCCTCAGCTTCTAAATAATCACTTCTATTAAACTCACCAATAGAACCATCAGTAGTAACAACAATACCAATAGTAGAGTGATCCTTAATAACCTTTTCAGTACCAACTTCAGCAGCCTCTACAAAAGGAATCTCTTCATCATACCAAGGAGTCTTAACCATTCTAGGACCATTATCATCACTAGCCCCTTTAGCATTAGGAATAACATAACCAACACAATCAACTAATCTAATATTACAACTAAAATCATCAATATTAACTTTAGCAGCTTGATTAGGAATGAATTTAGGCTCTGTTGTCATAATAGTCTTACCCTGAGCACTTTGAGGAATCTCATCTAGTGTTCTTTTCTTTTCATATTCATCTTCAATATAAGGAACTACTAAAGTTTCCACCATTCTCTTAATAAAAGTACTCTTACCAGTTCTAACCGCTCCAACAACACCTAAATAAATATCACCACCACTTCTTAAAGCAATATTTTTAATAATTTCTGTTTTTTCCATAAACATCACAGCCTTCTTTCTTCTCTTATTCTAATAAATATTTATTCATAAAATTTGTTTTTATGAAAGAAAGGAGTAATTTTGGCTAATTTTTTAAACTATTTAGAAAAAAATCAAAAGTCTTTTACTGAAAAAGCTTTTAATATTATAGATAGTCTCATCTTAGCATATTTATCTTACTTACATTTTCCAAATACTAAAACCAAGTTAAAAGATTTAAGTGTTTCTAAGTCTGCAAAAACTAAAAAGAATAAAGAATTTATTAAAAGAGTTATAGCAAGTAATCGTTATAAAGATATAGAACTATGCTTCTATGTAGAAGATACTAATGATTTAATAGAAAAACAGTTCTCTGCTGTAACCTTCTTACTTCCTGATAATACTATGTATATTTCTTTTAGAGGAACAGATTCTACTCTTACGGGTTGGAAAGAAGATTTTAATATGGCCTTTATGTTACCAGTACCAGCTCAAAAAGAAGCCCTAAACTATGTAGAGAAGATAACTAAACTAATACCAAGAAAGTTCTATATAGGAGGTCACTCCAAAGGAGGTAATCTAGCAGTTTATGCAGGCTGTAATTTAAATAGGAAATTATCTAAAAGAATAATAAAGATATATTCTCATGATGGCCCTGGCTTCTTAAAAGAATTTTTAACTACTTCTAATTATCAAAGTATTAAAGAAAAAATTGAGAAAGTAGTACCATCATCCTCTATTATAGGCATGCTTTTATACACTAACGAACATTATAAGATAATAAATAGTAGTGAAAAAGGTATATTAGAACATGACCCTTTCTCTTGGTTAGTTAAAGATAACAACTTCATAATCTTAAAGGACTTATCAGATGGTACTGCCTACACTAACAAAGTTATAAATGACTTCATTAGTAGTCTTTCCAAAAAAGAAAGAGAAATCTTTATAGACTCTCTTTTTACAGTACTAAAATCAACTAACTTAACAACTCTAGATGAAATATCTAAAAACTTTATAATTAAGCTTCCTAATATTTTAATTGCTATTTATAAACTAGATGATGTTAATAAAAAGTATATCCTAAAGACAATAAAAGCCTTAATCAAAAGTTGTCTTACTAACTTAAGTCTTTTAATACCTCTTGACTAATGCCAGTAATTTCTACTATCTCCTCATTTTTCATATTAGCTTTCTTAAGTCGTTTAGCAATTTCTATTTGCATCTCATACTGCCCATCACTATTGCCATCATAATATCCATTATTATAACTAGTTTTTTCAATTTCTCTAATATCTATACCTCTTTCTTCTTTTAATTTCTTATCAAATATTCCTCTCATATAATATCACTCTCTATTGCTTTTATTTTACTAAGTGGTAAACCAGTAATATCTGAGATGAAGCTATGATTAAATTTCTTTTTAAGTAATTTTGTACTAACTAGTATTCTCTCATCATTACTACCATCATCATAACCTTCATCATAGCCTATTTTATAGGCTTGTTCTGTCATTTCCTCTTTATATTTTTTGATAAATTTTTCATCATGAAGCATATCTTCAAGATGATGAACAACTTCCATCATGCTCTCTTCACCATTGGCAATTTCCCTCATCTCTTCTAAACTATCAGCACCTAGTAAAGCTAACATAGCATTATCTTTATTAGTACCATCATAACGAACTCCCTTTAAAGGGCTAAGAAAGACATCACAGACTAAAGCCTCTTCTTTTTCTCCTTTATCATTGATATACTCTTTCTCATATTTTTTAACTATAGTATTTTCATCATCACGACATGAAAACTTATTAATATTAATTATTACTTTTTTCATATATAGTAATCTCCTCCTCATAAATTAATTAAATACTTTTCGAAAAGTGAATTTACCATAACACAAAGTAATATTTAGTGCAAAAAGAGAAAATTGTAAATTCAATAAAAAATAGGCTTCAATTTATTAAATTCGCCTAGAGAAAATTAAAAATTGACCTCCAAAAATAGGGTCAATTTTAAAAATTCATACTTTTTTAAAAAATTTAAAACATCTTATCTACATTATCAGGAACTTCATCTTGCATAATCGTTTTTATTATTTTATCTTTCTTCTCACTACTAACACTTTTACCAGTCATATTAGCAATCTCATCAACTACTTCTGAAAGTACTTTCTCATCCTTCATATTACCTTTCTGTAATTTGTCTGCTAACGATAAAATAGTATCTTTATTAACATTAGTCTTTTGTTCAACTTTCTTAAAAAAACTATCTCCAAACATAGAAAACCTCCTACTTTTATAGTATGAGGTTTATTTCTATTTGTTACTTTTTTCTAACTTTTTTAAGCACTTAGCTTTTCTTCTTCCAAACTCAAGGGATTTTTTATTAAACTCTTCTAAACTAATAAGTTTTTTTTCAAATCTATCATTTAAAATCTCTACCGCTCTATCAATTCCTTCTAACTCAGTTTTAGGATCAACTCTTCTAAATAACATAATTACTCTCCATTTCTATTTTTAAACTGAAGAACAATAGGAGTTCCTTCAAGTTCAAAATTCTCTCTTAATTTATTTTCTAAATATCTCTCATATGAGAAATGTACTAACCCCTTACTATTAACTCTAAAAGTAAACTTAGGAGGTTTTACTCCTGTTTGACTAACAAAGTAAATCTTAAGTCTTTTACCTTTATAACTAGGAGCAGGGTTTAAACTATAAGCATCTTCTATAACTTCATTTAAAACACTAGTCTTAATCTCTCTACTAATATTTTCTTTTACCTTTAATACTTCAGGCATTAAAGTATGAATCCTTTTTTTAGTTAAAGCAGATAAGAAGACAACAGGAGCATAAGTTGCAAACTGAAATTCACTTCTAACTAATTTCTTAAACTCTGAGATATTAGCATCTTCTACAGCATCCCATTTATTAACAACTATAATTAAACCTTTACCACGTTCTATCGCATAACCTGCAATATGTTTATCGTGTTCTTTAATACCATCTTCTGCATCAATTACTAAAAGACATATATCACTTTTATCAATAGAGTTCATTGATCTAAATAAACTATACTTCTCAACACTCTCATAAACTTTACCTTTTTTTCTCATTCCTGCTGTATCAATTAAAACAAACTCTTCATCATGATATTTAAAGATAGTATTAATAGAATCTCTTGTTGTACCTGCTACATCACTGACAACGACTCTATCTTCATTTAAAATAGCATTAGTTAAAGAACTCTTACCAACATTAGGTCTACCAATAATTGCAATTTTTAATCTATCGTCTTCATCATTTTCTTCTTTAGTTTTAAAATCCATTGTTACTTCATCCATAAGTTCAATATAACCAGTATTATGAATCGCACTAATAGGAATATAATTATCAAACCCAAGTTCATAAAAGTCATAAATATTATCATAACTATCTTTATTATCCATCTTATTAATCGCTACAATAATTTTTTTATTACTACGTCTTAAAATATCTCTAACAACTAAATCATTACTAGTAATACCATCTTTAGCATCCACAACAAAGATAACAACATCCGCTTCATTAATAGCAATTTCAGCTTGCATCTTTATCTCATCATTAAACTTTTCATCCCCAAGGTCAATTCCTCCAGTATCAACTAAATAAAAAGGTTTATTTAAATAACTAACTTCTTCATAAAGTCTATCTCTTGTAACCCCTGGAACGTCTTCTATAATAGCAATACGACTACCTGCAATTTTATTAAATAAAGTACTTTTACCAACATTAGGTCTTCCTACAATCGCTACAATTGGTAATTTCATAGATTAACACCTCTTTTCATATTTCATATTGTATCATATCTTTACACAAAATAAAATATCAACTATAATTATATAAAAGGAGTAAGTGTATGTTAAAAATATTTAAAAACTTTGAAAAAAGATTAGTAGAATACTATAAAGAGGAAGAGAATAAAAAAGTAGCAATTTTTTATACAATTTTAAGACTACTAGTTATTCTCTGTTTAATAAGAGAAATATTTATGGGAAACTATCATAACGTCTTCTTATGTATTTTAACTTTAATATTATTTGTAATTCCTTTCTTTATTGAAGATAAGTTCAAAGTAAGTATTCCTAATGTTTTAGAAATAATCATCCTTCTATTTATATTTTCTGCAGAAATACTAGGAGAGATTCAAAACTTCTACAACATTATTCCCAACTGGGATATGATACTTCATACCCTTAATGGTTTCCTAGCAGCAGCAATAGGTTTTTCCCTAATTGATATTTTAAATAGTACTGATAAATTTCATATTAAAATGAGCCCTATCTTTGTTGCCTTAGTATCATTTTGTTTCTCAATGACTGTAGGAGTAGCATGGGAATTCTTTGAATATACCGCTGATAGTCTTTTAAGTACTGATATGCAAAAAGATACTGATGTAAATAAAATATCATCAGTTAATCTAACAAATGCTAGTGCTTTTGATCCTAAAATAATTACAGGTATAGATGAGACTTCAATTCATTATGGTAATGATACTATAACAATATCTGATGGTTATCTAGATATAGGATTAATTGATACCATGGAAGATTTAATAGTTAACTTTATAGGAGCGGTAACTTTCTCTATCCTAGGATACTTCTATATTAAAAAACGAGATAAATATAAAGGAATAGAACACTTTATTCCTAAAAAGAAAAAAGCTTAAGAGTAGAATCTTAAACTTTTTTACTTAAAAACATCTTTTTTAAGTTCGACAATATCAGAGATATCACATTCTAAATAACTACAAAGTCTCTCCAAAACATTGATATCTAGTCTAGTTAAATCACCATCTATATATCTTGTAATAACTTTATAATCAGTTTCTGTGTCTTGGCTAAGTTTATTTTTACTTATCTTCCTCTTAGCAAGTATATTGCCGAGTTTGAAGTAAAAAGCACTGTCGCCAATTCTAACCTCAATACCATCTTTATTCATTTTATCGCCCTCAAACTAATTTTAACAATAACCATGGCTATACGACTACTGGTTATATGACTAATAATAGTTTTGCCTAGAAAGAAAAAAATATACATAGTAGTTGATAAGAAATAAAAAGATATGTATAATAAATAGCCAACGGAGGTAATTTAATGAATGGTAGTAATATTAATTTAAACTTATATAAAACTTTTTATGATGTTGCAAAATGTGGTAGTTTTTCAAAAGCAGCTAAAAACTGCTATACTTCTCAACCAGCGATAAGTAAAGCAATAAAAAAATTAGAGGAACAATTAAATACACAATTATTTTATAGAAATTTAAGTGGAGTTGAATTAACTGAGAAAGGTAAGGAGTTATTTTATTTTGTAGAAAAATCTTATAATAATTTATTAATAGCAGAAAGAAATATGATAGAAACTGAAACCCTAGAAAGAGGTAAACTATCAATTGGTATGCCATCTAATATAGGCTCATTTTATCTTTTTGATAAGATAATAGCTTTCCATAATAAATATCCTAAAATTGAAATTACTATAATAACAGGATCAACCTCTAAATTAATTAGTTTATTAGATACACATAAAGTTGACTTTGTAATAGATACATCACCAATAAATATAAGATTAAATGAAGAAATCAAAATAAAAAAATTAAAAGAAGTTAATTATTGTTTCATTGTAAAAAATAATACAAGCTTATTAGATCCAAATAAAATCAAACGTTTAAAAGATTTAGAAACATATCCTTTAATCTTACCTATACCAGGTACTGCTAATCGCAATGATTTAGACGAATTATTAAATTATAAAAAAGTAAATACAGAAAGCGTAATAAATATTCATACTAGCGAGATGATTATCTCTGCTGTAAAAAAAGATTTAGGAATAGGATATGTAATTTATAATCAAGTTGAAAATGAAATAAAAAATAATGAAATACAAGTGTTAAATATTAAAGAAGATTTACCAACAGTTGAAATCAATATAATATATGATGATTATTTTTTAACAACAGCTCCAAAGAGATTTATTGAAGAATACATAAAATATAACATAGAGTAATGAATAGTATAATTTTTAGATATACATATAACTTATAATTATAAATCACTATTTGCACAGTGTTGCTATCTAGTGTATAATTAGATTAATAATTGT
>CAMMQC010000034.1 GCA_946498975.1 uncultured Mycoplasmatota bacterium | reverse complement strand
TATACTTCATACATTTACAACTCCTTATATTATAAGGATATCATATTTTTATTATATAGTAATTAGTTTCGCAAGAAGTCTATTATTATAAAAGAGATTCGTGGAATAACAAAAAAGGAAATAAGCTCACAAATTTCCACCACGCTTACTTCCAACACAATCTCAAATATTAATTGTTTAGATTTAAACTTTCAATTAAGATTTGATGATTAAAGTGTATCATATTTCAGGTGGGTTTAACAACTAGTGGTGGAAATTTTTACAGTGTATTTACACTCTTTTTGTCGTGGTATAATTTATGCGAAAAAAAAGATTTATGTTATTTTATCTTCCTTTATACATAAATCTCTTCTTTTTAAATTAATTTGCTCTTTTTTGCTGACTTTTCACAAAAGCAATTTGATTTCAAAAACTAGCAATAATATTATTTTATAAATTTAAGTGCTAACTCTTTAATCTTTCTAAATCTATGGTTAAGCCCTGACTTAGTAATCTTTTTACCAGTTTCTAAACTAATAATCTCACTAAGTTCTTTAAGAGAAGCTTCTTGGTATTTTTTACGATATTCTAAAGCTTCTTTAGTCTTATCATCAAGTAATTCTATAGCCATATTATCTTCAAGTATTTTAATATATTTTAATTGTTCCATAGCAGAATCTATTACTCTATCCATATTAGCTTGTTCACAATTATTAAGACGATTAGTCTTATTTTTAGCATCTCTATACACTCTTATCTCTTCATAATATAGTACCGCTTTACTACAACCAATTATCTTTAAAAAATCACTTATCTTATCAGCTTCTTTAATATATAACATAAATCCTTTATCACGACTTAATAGTTTAACATTTAGTGAATAATTATTAAGCAGTTTCTGAACAAAAACTGCTTCCACACCTTTCTCTATTAAAAACTCTAAATGATATCTACTAGTCTTTGGATCATTAATACTCCCACAACTTAAAAAAACACCTCTTAAATATCCTCTAACTTCATCATCTAACTCTACTAAATAACTAGGAACAACTTCACTATCAATACAAAAATTTTCTCTAATAAAAGTATCTCCTTTAGTAATAACTAAAGCTTTAAGCTTATTTTTACTAAAATTATTATTATCTAAAAGCTCTTCTTCATAAGATATCTCTTCATAACTATCAAGCAAATCTTTTAAATAATTTATAACACTATCATTTTCACTACTAATTGCAATAGAATCTTTTATTATTTGGTAATTATTACGAAAAAAACCTGAAATTAAAGCTATTTTAGCAGTTTCAGTTAATTTTAATGTTGTTATTTCATTCTTAACAGTACCTGTAAAAGACATAAACCTCACCCCTTATTTCATCAAGTATGAGAATATTAAAGCACTAAGTTTTTGACTGTGATGTTTTAATGTACCATCAGCAATAGTTAAAAGATCTGCTTCAATAAATTCTGTATCTAATTTAGATAAAACAGGATAATCTATTTTAACTGGATCCTTTCGTTCTTTAGTAGCATACCTCATAGCCATCTCTTCACTTATTTTAGAATTTGATGCTATAACTGCATCAAGCTTATGTTTACCTAAATAACTATTTATAAGATTAACATGGTCACTCACAGTAAAGTCATCAGTCTCCCCTGGTTGTGTAACTATATTACATAGATACATAATAGGAGTCTTAACTTCATCAAAGCACTTAATAACATCATTACTTATAATATGAGGAAATATACTAGTATAAAGACTTCCCATACTAAAAATAATTAAGTCTGCTTCTTTAATAGCAACTTTTACTTCATCTAATACTTCAGGTTGTTCTTTATAAAAAAGTCTCTTCACTTTTTTATCACTCTTAGTAATAGAAGCTTCTCCTTCTATAACACTACCATCCATCATCTCTGCCATAAGTGTTACATTAGCATCTTCTGTTAGTGGTAACACTTTATTTTTTATATCTAAAAGAGTACAAAGTTCATTAATAGATTCTTTTAAACTACCTGTAATATTTAAAAGAGATATAAGTATTAAATTACCTAAAGCATGTCCGTCTAAATCACTTGTAGTATTAAAACGATACTCTAACATATTCTTAATATTATCACTAACAGATGATAAACTACTAAGTACTTTTCTGATATCCCCAACAGCAGGGGCATGAAACTCTTCTCTTAATTTACCAGTACTTCGCCCATCATCTGAAACAGTTATAACTGCTGTTATATCTAAAGGAAAGTCTTTAAGTCCTTTAAGTAAATAAGAAAGCCCTGTTCCTCCTCCAAAAACTACGATCTTTTTATTATTCATTTATTACTCATCTCCTTGAAATCTCTAAAGCAACACGAGCAGCCTCACCCATTGCGATAACTATTTGGTAATCATACTTATTTAAGGCATCACCCACTGCATAAATTCCATCAATAGAAGTCATTAAATTATCATCTGTCTTAATATAGCCTTTATCATCTAAAATACCTAAATCAGATACAAAACTAGCATTAGGAATCTGTCCTATATATATAAACACTCCATCAGTAATTATATCATCACTATCCTTTGTCTTAATAGTAATTCTATCATCTTTACTAAAACTTTCTACTTCTCCTTTTACAAAAGAAATATTATCTATTTTCTTAGTCATATCTTGTAAATAAGCTTTCGCTCTAAATTCATTACGATATAAAACAGTAACAGACAAAGCTAACTTACTTAAATATATTGCCCCTTCAAAAGCTGAGTCTGATGCCCCTACTACTACAACATCTTTATTCTTATATAAAGCCCCATCACAAACAGCACAATAACTTATTCCCTTAGTCCTAAGTTCATCTTCACCTTTAACACCTAACAACTTAGGCTTACGACCAGTAGCAATTATTACATAATCACAGATATATTCATCTTTACTAGTAATAACTTTTTTCTCTTTATCTATCTTAATCTCAGTAACTTCTTCATATTTAACAGGAACACCTAAATCAGTAATTTGTTTTAACATCTTTAAAGCTAAATCACTTCCACTAATAGACTCGTACGTTGGAAAGTTCATAATATTACCATTATCAACTATCTGTCCACCAGGCATAGACTTTTCTAAAATAATACAGTCCATTCCTGCTCTATTCAAGTATAATGCTGCAGTCATTCCTGCAACACCACAGCCTATAATAACTACTTTATATTTATTATTCATAAAGCACATCCTCTCTATACAATCCATTTTTTCTTCGCACAAAGACAAAGTAAACTCCTACTATAAACAATACTACAGATACAAGTTGAGCCACTTTAATAGGACCTAACATTAAACTATCAAGTCTCATACCTTCTATTATAAACCTAATAAAAGAATACCACATCATATAAAATCCCATAAGTTGTCCTGTTTTTAAGTTCTTATAGAACTTTCTAATCAATAAAAGTATTATAAAGCCAATTACATTCCAAACTGATTCAAAGAAGAATGTTGGCATATAGTAATCTCCATTAATATACATACCTCTAATAATAAATTCTGGTATATATAAACTCTTTAAATATCCATATGAAGTAACATATCCATAAGCTTCACTATTAAAGAAATTACCCCATCTACCTATCGCTTGTCCAATAATAAGACCTACTACTAATATATCTAAAAGTTTTGAAAGATTTAATTTATGCTTCTTACTATAATACCAAAGATATAAAAGCCCACCAAGTATTCCTCCATGAATAGCAAGTCCTCCATGCCATATATAAAGTATTTCTATAGGATTAGACAAGTAATATGATAAATTAAATAAAACGTAATAAAATCTCGCTCCTAAAAAAGCAAAGATAATTGTATAGAAAAACATATCAAAGAGTTCATCTTTATTAATTTTTTCTTTTCTAAGCTCTAAAAAGACAAAAACACCACCTAGTATTACCCCTAAAAGAATAAAGATAGAATAATAATATATTTTTATAAATCCTAAATCTAAAAACACTCTATCCATGATATTTAACCTTTCTTATAATAGGTTTAATAACAAATTCTTCTATTAAAACATTCGCTACTGAAATTAATATTGATATAGCAAGAGCAACCCATATATCTAAAAGATTAAAATATTTACCTAAAATCCAATCTGTTAGTTTTAATATGAACAAATTTATAAATGGATAAAAAAGTCCAAGTGTTAAAGCCGTCACTGGTATTGTTAATCTAACAAGTAATGGCTTAACTGTCTGATTTAAAATATAAATTATAAATGATGCAAGTATAGAAAAAAGTACAGGATGAGATGGATCAATATAAAAGGATTTAAAAACTTTAGAAACTAAAAAGAAAACTAATGAATAACTAGCAAAATACAAAAGCCATTCTAAAAATCTATTTAATCTGATTTTTTCTTTTGTCTTTACAATTATTCTCATAGTCTCCTCCTATAATTTATAACATCTTCTTTAAGAACTGTCCCGTATAAGATTCTTTAACTTTACTTACTTCTTCAGGAGTACCAGTAGTAACTATACTACCACCACCATCTCCTCCTTCAGGACCTAAATCAATGATGTAATCAGCACATTTTATAACATCTAGGTTATGTTCTATAACAAGCACTGTATCTTTATTATCGACTATTTTCTGTAAAATTGCAAGTAGCTTCTTAATATCTGCAGAATGTAGTCCTGTAGTTGGTTCATCTAAAACAAATAAGGTCTTACCAGTCGCTTTCTTTTGTAACTCTTTAGCAAGTTTAACCCGTTCTGCTTCTCCACCACTTAAAGTTGGTGCGCTTTGTCCAAGCTTAATATAACCAAGTCCAACATCTTCTAATACTTGAAGTTTATTTTTAATCTTAGGAACATTACCAAAGAACTCCAATGCTTCACTAACTCGCATATCTAAAACATCTGCAATATTCTTCTCTTTATAGTAAATGTTTAAAGTCTCTCTATTATACCTAGTACCATGACAAACTTCACAAGGAACATAAACATCAGGTAAAAAATGCATCTCTATTTTCTTAACTCCATCACCATGACATGCTTCACATCTACCACCTTTTACATTGAAAGAAAATCTATTCTTCTCAAAGCCATACATTTTCGCTTCTTTAGTATTAGTAAATAACTCTCTAATATCATCAAATACCCCTGTATAAGTAGCAGGATTACTTCTTGGAGTTCTACCAATAGGTGATTGTGATATATCAACAAGTTTATCAATATTATCAAGACCAAGTATCTTTTTATGTTTACCAGGTTTAGTTTTAGATTTATATAAGGTATTAGATGCTGCTTTTACAAGTATCTCATTAATCAAACTACTCTTACCACTACCACTAACACCAGTAACACAAGTAAACGTTCCAAGAGGAATTTTAACATCTATATTTTTTAAATTATTTTCTTCTGCTCCTTTAATAGTTATATATTTATCAATACCTTTTCTTCTAGTTTTTGGAACTGCAATACACTCTTTTCCAATTAAATAGCGTCCTGTAACACTATTATCATTTGCCATAACTTCACTAGGAGTACCTGCTGCAACTATTTTTCCTCCTCCATCTCCTGCTTCAGGACCAACATCAACTAAATAGTCAGCAGCAAGCATAGTATCAGTATCATGTTCTACAACTATTAAAGTATTACCCAAATCTCTCATTTCAAGTAAAGAATTAATAAGTCTATCATTATCTCTTTGATGAAGTCCTATACTAGGTTCATCTAGTACATATAAAACACCAGTTAAACGAGAACCAATCTGAGTAGCAAGTCTAATACGTTGTGCTTCTCCACCACTTAATGTACCTGCACTTCTTGCAAGAGTTAAATATTCAAGACCAACATTCTTTAAGAAAGATAAACGTGATTTAATTTCTTTTAGTATAAGGTCTGCAATTTGCATCTTCTCTTCACTAAGTTTTAATTTATCAAAGAAAATAATAAGTTCTTTAATACTCATTAGGGTTACTTCATAAATATTTTTATCCCCTACCTTAACAGATAAGACTTCATCTGCAAGTCTTGCCCCATTACACACTTCACAAGTAGTCTCTATCATAAACTTCTCTAACCATTCTCTAATCCAACTACTAGATGTTTCCATATAACGTCTCTCAAGATTATTGATGATTCCTTCATAGTAATCTGTTTGATTAGTTACATTACCGCTTTTTGAAGTAAAGTGAAAATTAATTAATTCATCACTTCCATAAAGAATTAAGTCTTTCTCTCTTTCCGTTAGTTTCTTAAATGGTTTAGTAAGACTTATTTTATAATGCTTACACAAACACTCTAATTTTTTAAAATATATATTATCAGTATCATCCCCAAGAGTAACAATCGCCCCATCTTTTAAAGATTTATTCTTATCAGGAATAACTAAATCAGGATCTATTTTTAATTTAATACCAAGTCCCTTACACTCAGGACATGCTCCATAAGGTGCATTAAAACTAAATAGACGAGGTTCAAGTTCAGGTAATGAGAAGTCACAATAAGGACATGCAAAGTCTTCTGAATAAACAACTTCTCCACTTCCTAGAAAATCAACTACTACTTTACCCTTACTAAGTTTAGTTGCAACTTCCAAAGATTCAAAAAGTCTACTTCTAATACCATCTTTTAAAACAATTCTATCAACAATTACTTCAATATTAGATTTTTTATTCTTCTCTAAAGTAATCTCTTCTGTTAAATCATGCATCTCTCCATTTACTCTAACTCTAACAAAACCCTGTTTTCTCAAGTCATCAAGTAAATCTTTATGAGTACCTTTCTCTCCATGAACAACAGGAGCCATAATAACAAGCTTAGTTCCTTCTTCACGTTCTAATATTTTATTAGTCATCTCTTCAATACTTTGACTAGTTATAGGAATATTATGATTAGGACAATATGGAACACCAACTCTTGCAAATAAAAGACGTAAGTAATCATATATTTCTGTAACAGTACCAACAGTACTACGAGGATTCTTACTAGTAGTCTTCTGATCAATACTAATCGCAGGACTAAGTCCTTCTATAGAGTCTACATCAGGCTTTTCTGTACCACCTAAAAACTGTCTAGCATAAGCAGAAAGACTCTCTACATATCTTCTTTGTCCTTCCGCATATATCGTATCAAAAGCAAGAGAAGATTTACCACTACCACTAACACCAGTCATTACAATTAATTTATTTTTAGGTAATTCTATTGAAACATTCTTTAAATTATTTTCTCTAGCACCTTTAACTATTATTTTATCCACAATTACCACTTCCTTAAAACGCTATTTATTATAATACAAAACAACTAATTTTTCTACTACCAAAATATACCACAAGTATAATATTAAGTCAAACAAATTTTCTATAAAAAAGAAATAATAAAAGTATAGACCATTTTCTAATCTATACTATTATCTTTGTCCTAATAAGAAAGCAATTAAAGGTATTAAAAGACTACTAGCAATTACAACAAATGCTAAAGCATAATTAGTAACAAAAGCTGCTATATTATCTTTATTTTCCTCACCAGGTAATTTCATAGGAACTATCTTTTCATCATCATTACCATAATGACCAGTACTCTTAACATAACTTTTACCTCTTCCACCCTCTTCTTCAAGAGCCTTATTAAGTTTAGTAATCTCTTGTTTATTTTTAATTTCTATATAATCACACAAATAAGTATGACCTCCATTAACTACTATCATTTGATAATAATTAACTAAGTTCTCAGGTATAAATATCTTAAACTGTGAATAGTTTTCTTTCAAAAATTCTGGTTTTAAATGTTCCAAAGTCTCTGACAAAATACCTATCTCTAAGAAAGCTAAGTTATATATATTATTATTTATTTTATTAGTAATATCATCATCCATTACATCAATACTTTTAAAATTAACATAATCTTCGTTATTATTAGTAACACCCACTACTATATTTTTAGGATTAAAATTAATAACATAATACCCTTTACCATGAATATATTTCATCGTAGAATCCATTACATAAAAAAGACGTGTATACTCATCATTATTATGATAAGTCTTAGTATACTCATCTAATGTTGATTCAAAAGGAAATCTAATTATCTCTCCCATAGGCATCACTGCTTTCTATTCTTTATACTATATATTTTAAAGCATTTTAAGAGTAATTACAAGTCTGATTATATTTAAGAATCTTCTCTTTCGCTCTAGTTGTCTTAACAGAATCTAACCAATAATCTTCAGGGCCTCCTCCCATCACAAAAGAAACTCTATCATTATTTTTTAACTCATAATCAAGTGGTACTTCTATTCCATTAACAATCGCTCTACCAAGATTATAACCAGTACTATCGTCTTCTAAAAATGCTAAATCTATAGGAGTAGAACCTGAAGGTAATTCAATAGTTCTATTATTTTTAGTCCTAACATAGACATGCTCATTAGTGAACAACTCTTTTTTTACTTTCTCCACATATAAATCATTTCTTTCAAAATATTCACTAAGAAAGTTAAGATCTTTACAAAACTGTAAATTTTATCTTATCTCATCTTGTACTTCACTAAATGGCTTATTCTTTGAATAGATATAATATGGAAGTCCATAAGTATCTATCATATCCATAAAATTAGTCCTAATCTGCGCTTGCACTAAACAATTATTAACCGAAAAAACAGTATGTAGAGACTGATATAAATTAGTTTTAGGTACTGCAATAAAATCTTTAATTATTGATTTAGCAGGAACATATTCTTTATTTATAACACCCAAAGCTTTATAACAATCTAAATAATCATCAGTTATTATTTTAACAGCAAATAAATCATGTACTGCATCAAGAGTTACAATATTTGTATTACTATGATTAAGCTTTCTATTAAGTTTATTTAACTTTTTATAAGTACTATAAACTTCTTTTATTCTTAACTTAACAACACCTTTAATATTATTATCTCTTAAAGTCTTTTCTATATTAAAAACAACTCTATCTAATGTATCTTTATTTACATCAAAATACTCATTTATTTTTCTTGAAGTATCTTCATAATCTAAAGGATTCAACACTTTAAAAGATAAATCTTCTAATTTCTTTTTTACTTCATAAATACCAGTACGATATGCTAAAGGAACATATAAATCTATTGTCTCAAGTGCATTCTCCTTTTGCTTAAATTCACTCTTAAAACCAATTGTCATCATATTATGAAGTCTATCTGCACACTTAATATGAATATCTCTAATATCATCATTAATCGCTCTTAATATCTTAGCAGTATTCGCTTCTACTTTTTCACTCTTACTAGAAAAGTTAAGTCCTTTTAATTTACTAACCCCATCAACAAGCCTTGCAACACCACTTCCAAATATAGACTCTATCTCACCTAAAGTAATATCAGTATCTTCAACAGTATCATGTAAAAGACCTGGCACAATTGTTTCTGTATCATTATAAGTAGAAGCAAGAATATAAGCTACATATAAAGGATGACTTATATAAGGCTCTCCACTCTGTCTAAACTGCCCTTCATGAAGCTTAGAAGCTAGCAAGTAGGCTCTTCTAATAACTTCTTCTCCTCCTATATTATTTTCTCTTACTTTAGCAAGTACATCCTCAATAGTTATCAAAATACCACTCCTCTCTAAAATAATTTACAAAAAAATGACTTACCAAAAAAGCCATTTTTATTAATCATTAAATATATCTAAAAAACCTCTCATAATACCACTACCTCTTCCAAAGATTAGAAAGATAATAACAAAGAAAAGTAATATTTGTCAACAACTAATTTTAATTTTTTCCCTCATCGCTTTAATAACTCTGCTAATATGAGAAGAACTAACTTCTAAAAGTTCTTCTATTTCAAAATATTTAAAATTATTAAGTCTCAAAGTAATAATAGCAGAATCTAATTGACTTAAATTATCTAAATAGTCATCTAATTTATTATATATATCTAAATTATCTATAGAATCATATGGATCTACTGCCCTAGAATCTCTAACTTCAAAATCTAACTCTTGATATTTTAAAAGAGGTCTATTCTTAAGAGTAAGAATACTTCTATACATAAAATTAAAACTAGACGTTAAACATACTAAAAGAAAAGAATAAAACAAAGTTTCCTTATTAGAATCAAACTTCTTAATAGCATGATTGAAAGCAATGATACCTTCTTGTAAAAAGTCATCAAGAGTAAATCCTTCATAGTGATTAGCTTTTAAATAATTATAATACTCTAAAGCTTTACTATAAATAATAGGCTTATATTTCTTAAGCATAATATCATAAGCCACTTCATCATTATCGTAAATTAAGTCTAATAGTTCATAATCATTATACTTCATAAATCCTACTTTCTACTTCGGACTACCTCATATATCAATATCCCTGCTGCAACAGAAGCATTTAAACTATCTATTTTAGGACTAATTGGAATAGTAATTAGAAAGTCACAAGATTCTTTAACAAGTTTACTCATACCTTTCTCTTCATTACCAATGATAAGACAAACTTTTCCATTATAGTCTACCTCTCTATAGTCTTCCCCACTCATAACTGTACCATATATCCAAAAACCATTATCTTTAAGTATTTTAATAGTATTATTAAGATTAGTAACCAAGACTATATCAATATCAAATACTGCTCCTACACTAGTTTTAACAACAGTAGAGTTTACAAGTACTTGTCTATCATTAGGAATGATAATAGTTTTAATTCCTGCAGCGACAGCTGTCCTAATAATAGCACCAAAGTTATGAGGATCAAGAATATGATCTAAGATAAGGATTTTATCATCTTCTCTATTTAATATTTTATTTAAAGGAGTATATTGGTAGTCCTCCATATCGATGATTATACCTTGGTGATTATCCCTAGTCAAATTATCAATTTCCGATTTTCGAGCCAATTTTATCTTAGATTTTGGAAATTCCCCTAGCAAATTTTTAATTTTCAAGTAATATTTCTCCTCAATTTTCAATTTTCTAACTTTTTTTAAAAGTTTTTCATCACTAAATATTCTTTCCGCTACATTTCTTCCATATACTAACATAATTCCTCCACTATATAATTCATAACTTCATCTATTCTATCCATTCTATTACTAAGTTTCAAATACCCAATTAGTGCTTCTATTGCAGTCGCTTTTTTATATTCTATCACACTACATCCCTTAGGATTAGCATGACTCTTAGCATTTCTAGCTCGCTTAATAACACTAATCTCTTCTTCATTAAAGAAATCACTATCTAACATTTTATCTAAAAAATAAGCTTGTCTTTTAGCACTGACATAATTAATAGACTCTTTCTGCAAATCATTAACTTTATTAATTTTTTTGCGGGTTAAATACATTCTAATATATTCTTCATACACAGCATCACCAAGATAAGCCAGTACTAAAGAATTAACACATCTAATATCCATAAACACTCTCCTAAAGAAAAAAGACTATAAAGTCTAATCTCTATCATTACCCATAACAACTAAAACTAGTCTTAATAATTCTAATAATGTTGATATTAAAGAAGCGACATAAGTCATAGCAGCTGCCATTAACATAGAACTAGCCATAGATTTTTCACTACTATCAACTACTTTTAATTTATTAAGAAAGATTT
This sequence comes from uncultured Mycoplasmatota bacterium, assembly GCA_946498975.1. GTDB lineage: Bacteria > Bacillota_I > Bacilli_A > RF39 > UBA660 > Onthousia. The sequence goes on along the minus strand of CAMMQC010000034.1, from coordinate 4,987 downwards.
TTCCTCGCCTAGAAGCATTAAACTCAACAGGTAAAGTAATAAGTTGAAACAAAAGGATTGCCACTAACAAGAATATACCAATCCAAGTAAGATTCATCGCTCCAAAAATAAGACCAATTAAAATAGCTAAATAACCAAACTTAGAACTAAAATTAACAATAGGTACTAAGAAAGATCTAAATTTCAAAAAGAAATAGCCTTCCTTATCTTGAACAGCATGTCCACATTCATGAGCAGCCACACTAACACTTGCAATAGAGTCCCCATTGTATATATCAGTAGAAAGTCTAACAACTTTAGCTCTTGGATCATAATGGTCAGTCAAATATCCTCTAGTCTCTACAACATAAATATTATCTAGTCCATTATCTTTTAATATTTCTCTAGCAACTTCAGCTCCTGTCATACCACTTTTAACTTTAACTTTCTTATATTTACTATATCTTGTTCTTAAATAGATATCTGCAACAAGAGTTATAAGAAAAGCAATTATAACAAGTCCATATCCAAAATACATATAATAAAACATTTAAAACCTCCTATATTTTCTCTATAGTAGTACCTTCTCTACTATCTATTAATCTAAAACCAATACTTTCTAAATAATCACGAATCCTATCAGCTTCATTATAATCTTTATTTTTCTTGGCTTCATTTCTCTTTTCTATTAATTTAACTATTCTCTGATCAATATCTATTATATCATCTTTTAGCAAATCTAAACTTAAAACTTTATCAAATTCCATAACTAACTGTTTTTTAGTCTTATCACTAGTATCAAGTTTTAATACTTCATAAAGTACTGTTAAAGCCATCGCTGTATTCATATCATCAGATAAAGCATCTTTAAATTTATCTAAATAAGTATTAACTGTTCCCTCATCAAGTTCACCTTCATCTTTAAGTAAAGACACTCTATTCTTAACTTTCTTATAAGCATTTTCGGCTTGTCCTAAAGCTTCATAAGTAAAAAGTAATGGTTTACGATAATGAGACTCTAAACACATATAACGATAACTTAAAGGATTATAACCTTCTTTTTCTAAAGTACTAACAGTAAGTATATCTCCTTTAGATTTACTCATCTTACCACTTTTATCATTTAAATGTTCTCCATGTACCCAATAATTACACCATTTATGCCCTAAATAAGCTTCACTCTGAGCGATTTCATTAGTATGATGTGGAAAGATATTATCAACACCACCACAGTGTATATCAAGATATTCTCCTAAATTTTTAATAGCAATGCAAGAACACTCTATATGCCAACCAGGATAACCTACACCAAAAGGACTATCCCATTTTAACTCTTGAGAATCAAACTTAGATTTAGTAAACCATAAAACAAAGTCAGCTTGATTTTTCTTATTACTATCAAACTCCACACCTTCACGTGCCCCCACTACCATATCATCAATTTTATGATTAGTTAAAATATAGTAATCACTAAGTTTAGAAGTATCAAAATAAACATTACCACCTGCTTTATAAGCATAACCTTCATCAAGTAACTTCTCTATCATCTTTATATAAGAATCTATATTACTAGTAGCAGGACTAACAATACTAGGCCACTTAATATTAAGTTTCTCTGTATCTTTTTTAAACTCATCAGTGTAAAACTTAGCGATATCTAATACTGATTTGTGTTCTTTTTTCGCACTTTTAAGCATTTTATCTTCACCACTATCAGAATCACTTGACAAATGCCCAACATCAGTAATATTCATACAACGTTTAACATTATAACCTAATATATTTAAAGTTTTCTCTAATATATCTTCCATTATATAAGTCCTTAAATTACCAATATGAGCATAATGATAAACAGTAGGACCACAAGTATACATCTTAACTTCATTTTTATCTATTGGTACAAAAACTTCTACACTTCTTGTAAGAGTATTATATAATTTCATCATATCACTTCTTTCTAATTATATATATTATTTTTCTATGTTATATGTGCAAATAATTATTTATATAGTCTTTTACTTTTTTGTAAAACAATTCTATTATCTCCATCTACAATTTTAAAATATCCTTCTTTTCTTATTTTTCTATTCAAAACCAAGTCAATTTCTTTACTTCTATTAGTATTTTTATTAATAATCTCTTTATGATACTCTGGAATATCACAAGGCATAGGACAATCTAAAACCATTTCAATGTCTTTTTTAGTAAAACTACGACCATAAAAAGAAATTGAATCATCTATAGATTCATAATGTAAACTATAGATTTTAGAAAAATTATTAGGATAAATTACAATACTACCACAATCAATAAAAATACGGGCTTTATCACTATCTTTATCATCAGTATAATCAATATTGTAATAAAAACTATCTTCTAATGTTTCTTTAGCCAAACTATTAAATTTCTCTTCATCAGTTATTTTTAAAAGACCATCAGAACAATAATCTCCATTTTTACGATTAACAAAAGTTCCAATAAGCTCATTTCTTAATAAACTCAAAGGAAACATTCCTTTATAAATATAATTATAGCCAAGAGTATAACCGAAAACATCAAAAGACAAAGCAGAAAAACCTTTATCCAACTCCGAATATTCCTGTAATTTCTGCAAATTTTTCTCAATTCTCCTATATTCATCTCTTAAGCCAAATACTACTTCTCTTATTTTATAATTATCCATCCTCTTTCACTTTCTTTCTTTTTATCTTTCATATTTCACATAATTAAATCTATTATAAACAAGATTATAAAGTTTTCTTCTTTTGCAAAACATATTTATCACTTTCTTCTATAATATCAAAATTACAACTAGTAGTTAAACTTTGATTCATTACTACGTTAACATTTTTATCACAACTACTATCTATTAACTTTCTATGATAACTAGGAAATGCACTTTTAGTCACTAAAACACCTAACAACCTATTAACATCATGTTCAGTTAAAATACCTTTTTCTTTTTTTATATTAATTTCATCTTTATCTGCATAATAAGACAAAATTATTGGTTTTTTCATCTTTAAAATATTTTCTAAACAAATATGAATACTTCCAGAATGAATATTTATTTTAACTACTTGATTTCTAAAAGCTAAATCATTACGCATTGTAGATAACTCAATATTACTACAAAATTCATCATCTAAAATATCTCTTGCAACCTCATTAAATTTATCACTATTAATTATTTCTAAAACTTTATCAGAAATAAAATTCCCATTTTCCTTTTCTACATTAGATCCAAACAAAGTACTTGATATCATTCTGTTAGGGCTTTTATTCTTACTTGTATAATCATAATTAATATTTCTATTATTAAGTGAAAAATGCAAATTAGCATATCTACTATCAAGCCTTGCATATTTACTTAATTCTTGTAATTTACTTTCCATTCTTTGATATTCACTTCGTAACCCTAAAACAACACTACTCATTTCATAAAAACTAGAATTCATATTTGCCTCCTTAAATATAATTTATATTTTATATGCTAATCTACATATTTATGTTGTTCACTAGTCCAAGCAGGTGTACAAGGCACACATGCCTCAAACTCTCCTTCAAAAGCATAACACTCATTTTTATCAAGTAAAATAACGTCACCACTTTTAAACTTTATCTTTTCTTCCTTGCCTTTAACTTCTAAAATACCACTACCAGCCATAATATAAAGTAATTCTTTACAAGCAGTATTAGTTTGATAACCTACTTTAGGACTTCTTCCATTTATTTTAATAACAGCAACATTAATATCGGCATCAGTCATAGGATAATCCATACCAGAATAGCCATCCCCACTATAAAACTCTGCCTTTTCTTTACTTACATAAATAATAATAAACATCTCCTTTCAAAAAATATCATTCATTGTTTTCTATTAGTAATTTCATTTCTTTTAATTTTGTTTCTAATAATTTCTTATCAATAAGCTTTAATTTATATTCAGAAATTAAAGTTTGAGTCATATTTTTACTAAGTGAGTATTCTACAACATCTTTATCTTTAGAACTACAAAGAATAACTCCAACACTAGGATTTTCTTGTTCTTTTTTAACATCTCTATCTAATGCTTCTAAATATAAGTTCATTTTTCCTAAATATTCTGCTTTAAATTCTCCTAATTTCAATTCAAAAGCTACTAAACAAGATAACTCTCTATTATAAAATAACAAATCTATAAAAAAGTCATGATTACCAACTTGAACTCTATACTCATCCCCAATAAAAGTAAAGTCTTTTCCTACTTCCAAAATAAAATCTTTTAAATTCTTAATAATAGCATTTTTTAAATCTTTTTCAGAAAATTCATTAGGTAAATCCAAAAATTCCAAACTATAAGTATCTAAAATTCTTGTATTAGGATAATCTTCTTCATCAATAGTTTTTGTAACTGTTGGTAATTGTTTACCACTAGAAAGCATATACCTTTCATAATAAGATGACGTAATCTGCCTATCTAATTCACGTTTAGAATAATTATTCTTTATAGATAATTGTAGATAAAAATGTCTTTCTTCTTTCGTTTTAGAACCACTTAAAATAAGCAAATTATTTGTCCATGACAATTGCGTCACCAGTGGTGTCGCAATCTCATCATCTTTATACGTACTATAAAATTGAACCATTCGCTCTATATTTCTTTTAGTAAAACCACGTATATTAGGATAATTATTCTTCATAAATTCAGCAGCTTTTGTAATAATCTTATCACCATAGGCACTATTTTGTTTTAATTCATATAAAAATTTACCAACTTCTAAATATAGTAAAATCATTTCTTCATTTACTTTTCTATATGCATTATTTTTTCTTTTTTCAATCATTTCAATTATCTGGTTAAAATTAATGTCTAAAATAATAACACCTCCTTTGCATTTACTTACCCATATTATATCTTATTATCATATCTTTTTCTATAATAAATAAGTCTAAATAGGGAACTTTCAAAAAAAATCTTACAATTTTAGTTAGCATATGGAGTTATAACAAGACTCCATTTTTCTAA
>CAMMQC010000033.1 GCA_946498975.1 uncultured Mycoplasmatota bacterium | reverse complement strand
GTCATTAACAAGTATAGAACTACCAAATGCTAAAAGTATAGGTGACAGTTTTCTTTATTGGAATATGTCATTAACAAGTATAGAACTACCAAATGCTACAAACATAGGTGACGTATTTCTTAGTAGTAATGACTCGTTACTAAGTCTAGAATTACCAAATGTTATAAACATAGGTGATAGTTTTCTTAATAGTAATGACTCATTAATAAGTCTAGAATTACCAAATGTTATAAACATAGGTGGCGGTTTTCTTGAAAGTAATGACTCATTAACAAGTCTAGAACTACCAAATGCTAAAAGTATAGGTGACTTGTTTCTTTCCAAAAGTAAACAATTAACAAATATAGAATTACCAAACGTTATAAATATAAGCCATGGTTTTCTTATGAATGTTCCATCATTAGAAAGTGTGAATTTTCCAAATGTTGTAAGTATAGGTGACAAGTTTCTTTATTTTGATAGCTCATTAACAAGTCTAGAATTACCAAATGTTAGAAGTGTGGGTAAACATTTCTGCGATAATAGCAGGAACATACAAACAGTTAATATTCCATTAATACCAGAATTAGAGGAAAAGTTAAAAGAACAAGGAAAACATTTATAGAATACTAAAAAGGAGAAAATTTATTATGATTAAACTAATAATAGAAAATATAAATGGATATAATTATACATTAAAAGATAATGATAACAATAGATATAAAATTAATATAGAGTTTTATGATATTGGCGAATTACCTAAAATGGGAGATGCTATTTATATAAATAATAAATTATTAAATAAAATTAATAATAATATTGTCAGCTTTGGAAAATTAGATGGTATCTATGGAAGAAAGATAACAGATGAAAATGATGAAAATGTAATAGGTGTATCAATTCATGATAAAGTAATTTACTTAAAAAGATATTATGGTTAGAGTATTTATAAAATAATATAGGAATACCTAAAAAAGAAAAAATGTGAAAGTTAAGATGAAAAAAAGTTGGAATTTTGTGAAAAATACATATAAATACGCAGGAATTTTGTGATATAATCTATATAGAGGGTGATAGAATGCCAAGATTAACAAGAAAAATTGATAAATATTTAATAGACTGGAAAAATGATAAGAATAGACTTCCTTTAATTGTTAAAGGGGCAAGACAAATCGGAAAAACAGAATCTATAGAAAACTTTGGTAAAAATAATTATGAAAATGTAGTTGAGATTAATTTTGTTTTACAAAAACAATACAAAAATATCTTTGATGATGGTTTCGACGTTGATACCATAATAAGAAATATATCTTTAATTAATCCTAACTTTAACTTTACACCAGGTAAAACCTTAATATTCTTTGATGAGATAGGGGACTGTATTAATGCAACTACCTCACTAAAATCATTTAATATTGATGGTAGATATGATGTTATTTGTTCCGGTTCCCTAATGGGTATTAACTATCAAGAAATAGAATCTAATAGTGTTGGTAATAAACAAGACTATGAAATGTATTCTATGGACTTTGAAGAGTTTTTATGGGCTAAAGGATATAAAGAAACGCAAATAGAAGAAATGTATTCCTATATGCTAAACTGTAAACCCTTACCCAAAGTAATGTATAGTGTTATGTTAGAGAACTTCAAAGAATATATGATAGTAGGAGGAATGCCTGCTATTGTAAATAGATTTGTTGAACAAAAGAATTATTCAGGTATTCTTAATATGCAGCGACAAATACTTTTAGATTATGAAGAAGATATTACTAAATATGCGGGTGGATTAGATATAGGAAAAATTTTAAATGTTTATAGAAAAATACCAGTCTTTTTAGGAAATAAAAATAAAAAATTCCAAATATCTAAAATAGAGCATAATGCTAGAAATAGAGAATATGTTGGTGTTATAGATTGGTTATCTAATGCCGGTATTATCAATATAAGTTATTGTATGGAAACTCCTTTCCTACCCCTAAAAGGTAATTATAATCCTGATAATTATAGATTGTATTTTAAAGATACAGGTCTTTTAGTTGCATCCTTAGATGATGAAGCAGGAGAAGATTTAAGAGTTAATAAAAACTTTAATACCTACAAAGGTGCTCTCTATGAAAATATAGTAGGAGAAATGTTAGTTAAGGAAGGTTATTCCCTATACTTTTATAAAAATGAAAAAGGGACAATTGAAATGGACTTCTTTATTAGAGATAAAGACTCTCTTATACCTATTGAAGTGAAAGCAAGTGACAATGAGACTTTATCACTTAATAAATTAATAGAAAGTGATAAATATAAAGATATAAAATATGGGATAAAATTATGTAATAAAAATATAGGCTTTAATGGTAAATTTTATACATTTCCATATTTCTTAACATTTATGTTAAAAAGATTCTTAAAAGAAAAATAATATTAGGAGGACATATGAAAGATAAAACATTATTAATCATGGCTGCCGGTATGGGAAGTAGATTTGGAGGACTTAAACAAATAGAACCAGTGGGACCTAATGGAGAGTTTATCATAGATTATTCTATATATGATGCCATTAAAGCAGGTTTTCAAAGGATAGTCTTTATCATAAAAGAAGAAAACTATGATATCTTTAAAGAGACTATAGGTAAAAGAGTAGAACCACATATAAAAGTAGAGTATGTTTTTCAAAATAATGATAACATACCTAAAGAGTATCAAGAGCTTTTAAAGGAAAGGAAAAAACCACTTGGTACAGCCCATGCTATACTTTGTGCCAAAGATAAAATTAATGAACCATTCGCAATTATTAATTCAGATGACTTCTATGGAAGAGATGCTTACATAAAAGCAAGCGATTATCTATCTAATATTAAAGATAATCATTATGGCCTAATCGCCTATCGTCTTGGTAATACCTTAACCGAAAATGGTGCCGCTAAACGAGGTGTTTGTAAAGTAAATGAAGATAATGAACTAATTACTATAATTGAGAGTAATACTGAGTTAGATGGTAACTTAGTAAAAGTCTCTCCACTTGATGGAAGTTCAAGTTTTGAGGTATCAAAAGATACAATCGCTTCTATGAATATGTTACTATTTACACCTAACCTATTTAAAATACTAGAAGAAAAATTATCTATCTTTTTAGAGGATAATAAAACTAATATAGATTCATGCGAGTTCTTAATACCAATAGTCTTAAATGAATTGTTAGAAGAGAATAAAGTAACAGTAGATGTTATTGAAACAACTTCTACTTGGTATGGAGTAACTTATAAAGAAGATAAAGAGTTAGTAGTAAATGCGATAAATGATATGATAAAAAATGGAATATATAACAATAATTTATATGGAGGTAAAGATGAAAAAAGATAAAACATTATTAATAATGGCCGCTGGAATGGGTAGTAGATTTGGAGGTCTAAAACAAATAGAACAAGTAGGACCAAATGGAGAATTTATAATAGATTATTCTATATATGATGCTATAGAAGCAGGTTTCACTAAAGTGGTATTTGTTGTTAAAGAAAACTTCTACGAAAAGTTTAAAGAAACTATCGGTAATAGAGTTGAATCACACATAAAAGTTGAATATGCTTTTCAAAATGATGATTATATCCCAACAAAATTTAAAAATTTAGTTAATAAAAAAACAAAACCTTTAGGTACAGCCTATGCAATATACTGTGCCAAAGATAAGATAGACGAGCCATTTGCAGTAATAAATGCTGATGATTTTTATGGTAAAGATGCTTTTTTTAAAGCTAGTGAGTATTTAGATGATATCATCTATAATCATTATGGTATAGTAGGATATGAAGTAAAAAATACTTTAAGTCCTAATGGTACTGCTAAACGTGGTATTATGGAAGTTACAGATAATAAATTATTAAAAATAACAGAAAGTAAAGTTGTAAAAAAGAGAAATAAAATAATTGCCTCTCCTTTATATAGTAGCAATGGTAAAGAAATAGATGAAGATACTCTTGTATGTATGAACCTTCTAGTATTTTCACCTGACATCTTTGATATATTAGAAGATGAACTTTATTTATTCTTATCACTTCACGTGAAAAATATTGAAGATTTTGAATTTCAAATACCAGATGTCTTAGATACTTGTCTTAAGAAAAATATAAAAACAATAGATATCATAAATACAACTTCAACTTGGTATGGAATGACTTATTTAGAAGATAAACAATTGGTGGTAAAAGCAATAAAAGAATTAACTTCAGAAGGAATTTATCCACAGAAACTGTGGATAAACAATTAGAAAGAAGTGAGATACTGTGGAAAACAACATTACAATAGAAAGAATGAATTATCTAATAAAAGTATTAGATGAAGCTTCTTATAACTATTATGTTTTAGATGATCCTAAAATAACAGACCAAGAGTATGATGCTTACTATAGAGAACTTGAAACTATTGAAAAATTGCATCCAGAGTGGGCACTTGATACATCACCTACTAAAAAAGTAGGAGGAGAGGTAATAGATGAATTTAAAAAGGTAGAGCATACTATTCCTATGTTATCTTTAGGAGATGTCTTTAATGAAGATGAGATAATAGAATTTCTACAAAGAATAGAAAATAGTGGAGTCCATTCTAATTATGTTTGTGAACTTAAAATAGATGGCTTATCTGTCTCTTTACACTATGAAAAAGGTATCTTGGTAAGAGCAGCGACTCGTGGTAATGGTGTAATAGGTGAAGATATTACTCATAATGTTAAGACTATTAAAAGTATTCCTTTAAAACTAAAACAACCTCTTGATATTGAAGTAAGAGGAGAAATATATATGAGTAAAGAAACTCTAGAAAATATTAATAAAGAACGTATCTCTAAGGGCGAAAAACCTCTTCAAAATCCTAGAAACGCTGCAGCAGGATCAATTAGACAACTAGACTCTAAAATCGCCGCTAAACGTAATTTAGATGCCTTTTTATACCATTTACCTAATCCAGAAGACTTTGGAATTAAAACTCATCATGAAGCTTTAGAGTTTATGAAGAGTTTAGGCTTTAAGACTAACCCTAATAACAGAATAGTTAAAAATATAAATGAAGTAATGGCTTATATTCATGAGAAAGGGGAAATAAGAAAAGACCTTCCTTATGATATTGATGGCGTTGTTATTAAAGTAGATAATCTTAAAGACCAACAAACTCTAGGCTTTACCGCAAGAACTCCTAGATGGGCAATTGCCTATAAGTTTCCAGCCGAAGAAGTATTAACTAAACTAAATGATATTATCTTTACAGTAGGAAGAACTGGTAAAATAACTCCTAATGCAATCCTTGACCCTGTCCAGTTAATGGGTTCTACTATAAGTAGAGCGACTCTTCATAATGAAGATTATGTTATAAGTAAAGGCTTAATGATTCATGACACTGTATCAATTAGAAAAGCAGGAGATGTAATACCAGAAGTTGTAGAAGCGAAAACAGAAAGAAGAACAGGAGAAGAAATACCATTTAAAATGATTACTAACTGTCCTATCTGTAATACAAAACTAATAAAGATAGAAGACCAAGTAGACTATTTCTGTCCTAATCCTAATTGTCCTGCAAGACATATAGAAAGTTTTATTCACTTTGTCTCTCGTCCTGCTATGAATATAGATGGCCTAGGAGATAGATTAATGGAAGACTTATATAACTTTAAATTTATAAGTACTATTCCTGATATTTATAAATTAAAAGATAAAAAAGATGCTTTAACTAAATTAGAAGGTTATGGTGAAAAATCAGTTACTAATTTATTAAATGCTATTGAAATAAGTAAATCTAACTCTCTAGAAAGATTACTATTCGCTTTAGGTATTAAAAATGTAGGTAAAGAAAAAGCTAAAATACTTGCTAAAACCTATAAAAACATGGATAATTTAAGTAAGGCAACCTATGATGAGTTAGTAGAAATTCCAGATATTGGACCTATTATTTCTAAAAATATAGTAGATTACTTTAATAATATAGATAATCTAAAGATGATAGAAGAATTAAAAGAACTAGGCCTTAATATGAATTATATCGGTGAAGAGTTAAATGTTAAAGAAGACTTCCAAGATAAAAGCTTTGTCTTAACAGGAACACTTACTAAGTTAACAAGAGATGAAGCGAAAGCTTTAATAGAAAATGCAGGAGGGAAAACAGTAGGTTCTGTATCTAAGAAAACTTATGCAGTTATCGTAGGAGCAAGTCCAGGTAGTAAATATGAAAAAGCGAAAGAGTTAAATATACCAATATGGACTGAAGAGGAATTTTTAGAAAAGATAAATAGTTAGGGGTGTTACTATGCAAACCGAAGAACAAAAACAAGAAGGTATATCAGTAGAACAAGAAAAAAAGATAAAAAAGATATCTACTATTGTTATGATAGTAATATTAGTAATAGGTATTTTAGTTACAACAGATATTCTATTAGTAACGAAAGCAGGAGTTGGACCATTTCTTGCTATTAATACTAAAACTTATAACGATGGAGGAACTAAAGAGTATTATGGACTAGGCTATAAAGTAATAAAATATAATCAAAAAGTAGGTAGACGTGATACTGTAATAGGTTCTTGGAGTATAAAGTATAACACTACTCCTGAAACCTATACTATAAGAGAACTAGCTTACTCTATCATAAACGATAATAACAATCATGTAGGAGAATTTATAAGATTAACGGGAACTATTTCTAGTAAAAGTAATAAAAATAATACTATTACTTTAACAGTTACTGATGATATAGAAGGTAAATATGATTTAACTGTAAAAGCAGAGCTTTTATCTAAAAACATAAAAGAATTAAATAGAAATGCTCCTATTTCTCTTATTGGTGTAATTACTGATTATGATAAGAAAACCTTAACTATAGAAAATGTTTTTGCGGAATAAAGACATTTTTTTTGCATATAATATTGATGTAAAAAAAATACATTTATATTGCAAAAAAAATACAAAGGAGGTACAATTAATATGGAGGTATTTATTATGTTAAAGAAATTTACAGTAAAAAACTTTAAAAACTTTAAGGAAAAAATAGTATTAGATTTTTCAAAAGTCCATGAATATGAGTTTAATCAGAATTTAATTAAAAATAATCTTATTAATAAATTATTAATATATGGACCTAATAATTCAGGTAAAAGTAATTTAGGCGCTGCCATTATGGATATAACTACACATCTAACAGATAATTATGGAGATAATTTACTATATCTATGCTATAAAAACTATGATAGTATAGATGATACAGTAGATTTTAGTTATGAGTTTTTATTTGGTGATAAAAATATTGTTTATAAATATTCTAAAAACGAAAGAAGAGAATTACTTAAAGAAGAACTTATTGTTAATGAAGATATAATCTTTAAATATAATTATCAAACAAATAAGTTTGATAATTATATAGAAGAAGCAAAGACAATAGATATTAGTAAAAAAAATAGAGAAATATCTGCTTTAAAATATATATATAATAATACAATGTACTGGCAAGAAGATAATCCTTTAAGATTATTAATGGAATTTGTAAATAATATGCTTTGGTTTAGAAGTTTAAGATATAATGAATTTATGGGTGTAATGGCAAATGGAGAAAATATTAATGATTTTATTATTAATAATAGGCTTATATCAAAATTAGAAAAGTTTTTAAAAGATTGTGGACAAAACTATGACTTGTGTGAAATTAGTGAGTCAGGTAAAAAAGTTTTAGGTGTTAAATATAAAAATTATAAAGTAAGATTTGATTTAGTCGCATCAACGGGAACGAGATCTTTACTTTTATTCTTTTATTGGATGAATAGAACTGAAAATATTTCCTTTGTATATTTAGATGAATTTGATGCCTTTTATCATTATGAGTTATCAGAATATATATTAAAATATGTAAATAACAAAAGTGAATTTCAAACAGTTCTTACTTCACATAATACATATTTAATTGATAATGAATTAATGAGACCAGATTGTTATGCTATTATGGGCAAAGGCAAAATAACTAGCTTTGCAGATAGTACAAATAAAGTAATAAGAAAAACTCATAATCTTGAAAAAATGATGTTAGGAGGAGAATTTGAGAAGTAAAATATTATTAATAGTAGAAGGAGAAAAAGAAGAACCAAGAATATTAGGAAGTAATAGCCATGGGCTATTATCTTTAATAGGATCTGATTATGATATTGTTACTTTTTCTAATCCAATATATGAGTTATATGATGCCTACAAAAAAGGAGAGTATGATGATCTTGTTTCCTATTTAAGAGAAGAAAAAGGACTAGAAATAGATAAAAACATTTTATCTAAAAATGCCTTTTCTTCGGTATATTTAGTTTTTGATTTTGAACCTCATTATCATAAATATAAAGATAGTAAGATTAAAGATATTTTAAATGTTTTTAATAATGAAACAGAATTAGGAAAATTATATATTAATTATCCTATGGTAGAATCTTTTTATTATCTAAAAAATATTCCAGATTTAGAATATTTAGATAGAAAAATATCGTTAGAAAACTTTAATGGAAAAGACTTTAAGAAATTAGTAAATGATAGAACAATTTTAAAGAAAAATAAACTATCAAATAAACAACTTTGTTATATTATATGGGTAAACTATAATAAAGTAAGAAAAATCACTAATAATGAAGAAATAGATCATGAATTAATTTTAGATGAACAACTAAAATTAAAGAAAAACACAAACGAACTCTATATATTAAGTACTTTCCCTCTATTAGTTTTAGATTATAATTATGATAAGACAATAGAGGTAATAAAAGAGAGATTAAAAAGCGTAGAAGTTTTGTAACAATCTTACAAAACTTTTAAATTGGATTAAATTAAGTTCTTGCAATTTATCCCAAACAATAGTAGTATAGTTAATTAACCGGAGGAGCCATGAATAAAAATAATAAAAAAATGCTACTATCAATAGGTTTTAAAGAAAAAGAAATAACTACTTTAAAAGGTAATAAGAATCTAGAAGAACTAATTGTTCTTTTAGCATCTATTCATATTATAAATGTAAAAAAATATATTTTAAAAAATAATTATTTACTAGAACATAATATATATGATTTATCATATATAATCTCTAAAACATTTAATGAAAAGAAAAATTATTGTATAGTTAAGAGAATATTAACTAAAAATAAATATGCTATAATTAATGAAAAGGGTGATGTAAAGTGATATATTTTGATAATGCTGCTACAACTAAAGTAAATGATGAAGTACTAGATACTTTTGTTAAAGTTTCTAAAGAATATATTGGTAATGCAAATTCTATACATAAACTAGGTTTTGAAAGTAAAAAACTAATGAATGCTAGTGTTAAACAAGTAGCAGATTTACTTCATATAAAAGAAGATGAAGTAATATTTACAAGTAGTAGTAGTGAATCTAATAATTTAGCGATTAAAGGAGTATTAGAGGCTTATCATAATAGAAAAAGAATAATATTAACTACTATTTTAGAACATCCTTCTATTACTAATACTTTAAATAATCTAAAAGATGTAGAAGTAATTAATTTAAAATTAGATGATAACTATCATATAGATATAGATGACTTAAAAGAAAAACTAAAACTAGATCCAGTCCTTGTTTCTATTCATCATGTTAATAGTGAACTAGGAATAATAGAAGATATAGATACTATAGGTAAAATAATTAAAGAAAAGAGTAAAGCAATATTTCATGTAGATGGCACTCAAAGCTTAACTAAAATAGATGTAAATCTAAAAAATGTAGACCTATTCTCTGCATCAGCTCATAAATTTAATGGTCTTAAAGGAATAGCTTTACTCATAAAAAAAGAAAAGATTAACTTATCTCCTATAATAAATGGAGGAGAAAGTCAAACTATCTATAGAGCAGGAACACCAGCTTTACCACTAATAGCATCCTTTGCAAAAGCCCTACGTTTGGCATTAGAAGAACAACCTAAAGCTTATCTAAAAGTAAAAGAGATTAATAATTATCTAAGGGATGAGTTAAGTAAGATAGACTCTATTACTATAAACTCTAAAATAGATGCATCCCCTTATATCTTAAACTTTAGTATTAAAGGTATAAAACCAGAGACTATGATCCATAAATTAGAAGCAAAAGATGTCTATTTATCTACTAAAACAGCATGTTCCTCTAAAGAAGATTACTCTAAAAGTATTTATGAACTAACAAAAGATAAAGAAATATCTAAAACATCATTAAGATTATCTTTATCTAAAGATAGTACTATGGAAGAAGCAAAAGAGTTTATAAAGATATTAAAAGATAATCTGTAAAGGAGGCTTATGACTACAGAATTAATAGAAGAAACTGAAATTAATAATATTTATGCTAATATTAAATAACTTGTAATTAATGCAAGAAATAAAGTATATACTACTGTTAATGTAGAGATGCTTAATTTATATTGGAATATTGGTAAAATTATTATGGATATCCAAAAAGGGGATAAAAGAGCATCCTATGGAGATGCCATTTTAGATAAACTATCTAAAAAATTAACTGATGAATTTGGTAAAGTATTTTCATCAAGAAATTTAAGAACTATGAGAAAATTCTATTTAACATATCCAATTTGGAAGACAGTGTCTGCCAAATTGAGTTGGTCACATTATTTAGAATTAATTAAAATTGATGAAGAGTCAAAGCGAAGCTTTTATCTAAATGAATGTATTAATTCAAGATGGAGTGTTAGAGAACTACAAAGACAAATAAATTCTCTATTGTATGAAAGATTACTTTTATCATCTAATAAAAGTAAGAAAAAAGAATTAATAGAAAAAGGTCAAGTACTAAAAGAAAGTAAAGATTTAATAAAAGACCCTTTTGTTTTAGAGTTCCTTGATATCAAAGAAAATACTGATTATTTAGAATCTGATTTAGAGAAGAATATCTTAGAACATTTAAAAGAATTCCTATTAGAATTAGGAAAAGGTTTCATGTTTGTAGGCAGCCAAGTTAGAATAACTCTAGGAGAAGAACACTTTTACCCTGATTTAGTATTTTATAATAGACTTTTAAAATGCTTTGTTATAATAGATTTAAAAATAGGTAAAGTAACTCATCAAGATATAGGACAAATGCAAATGTATGTAAATTATTATGATAGAGATGTTAAAAGTAAAAATCAAAATAAAACAATAGGAATTCTTTTAAGTACTGATAAGAATAAAACTATTGTTAACTATACACTTCCTGAAGACAATGAAACAATATTTTCTACAGAATATAAATTGCATATGCCTACTGAACAAGAATTAATAAATGCTGTAGAAGAAGAAAAGAAAAATATAGAATTATTAAAATAAATATTAAATCAATTTCATTACGAAAAATGTGCAAAATGTATAAAAATTCGTAATGACTTTTGCTATTCCCAAAAAGTGTGAAAAGACACAAAAATTGGTAAAATAATATAGATTTTTTTAATAATTAATGATATACTTAAATTACTAAAAAATGTGAAAAGTCACAAAAAAAGGAAATGAGTGATTCAAATGAAAGAGATTAAAAGAGATATCTATCTAAATAAATTAATAGATAGAAAAGAAAATGATATGATAAAAGTAATCACAGGTATAAGAAGATGTGGTAAATCCTACTTAATGGATCCTATTTATAAAAATTATTTATTAAGTACTGGAGTGAAAGAAGATCATATTATTAAATTAGAATTAGATTCTGTTGAAAATGAAGAATATTTAGATAGACATAAATTATATAAGTATATAATGGGTCAAATAAAAGATGATAAAATGTATTATATTTTACTTGATGAAATACAGAAAGTAGATGGTTTTGAAAGTGTTTTAAATAGCTTTTTAAGAAAGAAAAATTTAGATGTTTATGTAACTGGTAGTAATTCAAAATTCTTATCAAGTGATATAATTACAGAGTTTAGAGGTAGAGGTGATGAAGTTAGAGTCTATCCTCTAACATTTAGAGAATATCTAACTGCTAGTTCTAAAAATGTTGATGAAGCTTTAAAAGAATATATTACTTATGGTGGAATGCCTTACATTTTATCAAGAAAAACATATGAAGAAAAGAGTAAATACTTAAATAATTTATTTAATAATACCTATATAAATGATATAGTTGAAAGAAATAATATTCAAAAAGATGAAGTATTAGAATCTCTTATAAACGTATTAGCATCATCTGTTGGTTCCCTAACTAATCCCTTAAAATTGGAAAATACTTTTAAAAGTAAAGGTTTTAAAAATGTATCTGCTAAAACTATTAATACATATATAGATTATTTAATAGATGCTTTTATGATTACTAAAGCTTTAAGATATGATATTAAAGGTAAGAAGTACATCAATACTCCAAGTAAATATTATTTTACAGATATTGGTTTAAGAAATGTAAGACTTAACTTTAGACAGCAAGAAGATAATCACTTAATGGAAAATATAATTTATAATGAACTATTGGTTCGTGGATTTAATGTCGATGTTGGTGTAGTAGAATATACTATGAAAGATAAAAATAATAAAAAAATGCATAAACAATTAGAAGTAGATTTTGTTTGTAATAAAGGAAGTAATAGATATTATATACAATCAGCTTATGCTATTCCTACTAAAGAAAAAATGGAACAAGAAGAAAAATCATTAATTAAAATAGATGATTTCTTTAAAAGAATAATTATTGTTGAAAATGATATTAAACTATGGAGAAATGAAAAAGGAATTGTCATAATGAGCTTAAAACAATTCTTATTAGATGAAAATAGTCTAGATTTATAAAAGGAGAAACTCTATGGAAAAAGTAATATTAATTAAATATGGAGAATTAACTACAAAAAAAGGTAATCGTAATTTTTTTGTTAAAACTTTAACAAAAAATATAGAGAGTAAATTAAAAGACTTTAATGTTCTTATAGAAAAAGATTTATCTAGAATGTATATACACTATAATGTAGAAGATGAAGAGTCTATTATTAATAAAATACATGAAATATTTGGTATACATAAATACCATATTGCCTATGTTACTAATAGTGATATGAACTCTATTAAAGATGAATTAATTAAAACAGTTAAATTACAAAACTTTAAAACTTTTAAAGTTGAAACTAAAAGAAGTGATAAATCTTTTCCTAAAACTAGTATGGAATTATCAAGAATATTTGGTGGTATAGTTTTAAAGAATAAGGATAATATTAAAGTAGATGTTAATAATCCAGAAGTTATTATTCATGTAGAAATAAGAGAAAAAAATACTTATATCTATTATAATGAATTTAATGGACTTGGTGGATATCCTAGTGGAATTCAAGGTAAAGGATTATTAATGTTAAGTGGAGGAATAGATTCTCCAGTTGCAGGATTTCTTGCTATGAAGCGAGGAATAAAAGTAGATGCAGTATACTTTGAAGCGATTCCTCATACTAGTTTAGAAGCTAGAGAAAAAGTAATAACTTTAGTAAATAAATTAAAAGTCTATACAAATGATATAAATCTATATATAGTTCCATTTACTAAAATACAAGAAGAAATCTATAAAAGTGTTTCTCCTAATTATGTTATTACTATTATGAGAAGAATGATGTATAGAATAATGTCCGCTTTATGTAAAAAATATAATGCTAAAGTAATAATTAATGGAGAATCTATTGGACAAGTAGCATCTCAAACCTTAAATAGTATGTATGTAATAAATAATGTTACTAATATACCAGTAATAAGACCAGTTGCATGTCTAGATAAATTAGAGATAATATCTATTGCTAAAAAAATAGATACATATAATACAAGTATCTTACCATATGAAGATTGTTGTACAGTCTTTGTACCAAAACATCCTATAATTAATCCAACACTAGAAGAGACTCTAAAAGAAGAAGAAAAAGTTGACTACGAAGAGATTTTAAAAGAAACAATAGATAATACTTTTATCTATAAAGAAGAAAAAAATTATGAAAATATTCTTTAGGTAAAAATTACCAGTAAAAAAAATGTATGAAATTTAAAAAACTTCACATTCTACTAGTGTAGGAGGTGAAACAAATGAACAACAAAATGAACACTGGTTCAATGAAGATGAGAGTTCCTGGTGCTAAACAAGCTATTGATAAAATGAAATATGAAATAGCTAATGAATTTGGTGTTAATTTAGGACCAGATGCCACTAGCCGTGCTAACGGTTCAGTTGGTGGTGAAATCACTAGACGTTTAGTACAAAACGGATTAAATCAAGTTAGTGGAAGTTATACTAATAAATAAGTAATATAACTTATTTGATAGGCTGATAAAGCCTATCTTTTTAGTTTTTCTGAGGTAAAATTGCAAATAAAAAATAAGTTGTCAAATTAAAAGATAAAAAATACTAGCCTAGTTTATTAATATTTGTTATACTATAATTAAAGATAGGGTGTTGATTATAATGAAAAGATTTAATAATAGAAAGAAAATAACAAAAGAAAAGATAGAAAGTTATAATTTCAAAGAAGTAGCACTAACTAAAATGGCTAAAAGACAATTATTAGTAACATTATTTTCAATATTAGGAGTAACTATAATATCATTAGGAAGTGCTTATGCTGTCTTTACTTCTGTATCAAAGTCTGCAGATTATAATGTTATTAAAGTAGGTACCCTTAATATAGACTTTGGAAGTGATAGCAGTAATACTATTAATTTAACAGGACAATATCCTATGAGTGACGAAGAAGGATTAAAGTTAACACCATATACTTTTACAATAACAAATACTGGAACATTAACTGCAGATTATGAAGTATTTATTCAAGATGATCAAGATATGATAAATCATGATAACTGTTCTGGTAATCAATTAAACAAAGATTATATAAGATATAAACTGGATACAGGAACACCAGCTAATTTATCAAGTATAGCAGGATCTAACTATAAAATAGCGACAGGTTCACTAGAGGCAGGAGAAAGTACAACATATACATTATATGTTTGGATAAGAGAAGGAGTAGGCAATGATGTATTAAATAAACATTATCATGGTAAGATAGTAGTAAATGGAGTTAATACCCAAAGTGAACCAGTAAGTGAAGTAGTATTAGAAAACTTAGGTGATAATGGAAGTACATATGATGGTGATGGAGTAGATACCTTTATAACAGGAACTGACCCAAATAACTATATCTGGTATAGTGGAAAGTTATGGAGAGCGGTATCAGTTAATAAAAAAGCTAAGACAACTAAATTAGTAACACAATGGAATATAAGTGCAATTAATTATTCAAGTGGAAGTACAGACTTTGAAGGCAGTTATATGGAAGAATGGTTAAATGATACAAGCGTCGATGGCTTTCTTGGTAATTTAAGAGATTATGAGAATTTTATTGTAACAGATGCTACCTGGGATGCGACAATGGATGCAACAGACTTAGGAAGTATAACAAGACCAAATGGGGAGGCAACTGTAACAGATGCAGTAGGATTACTTAATATGTATGAATATCAATCTAGTAATAATGGAGGAACAAATGGTTATTTAAATAATGGACTTTATTGGTGGACTCTAACACCATATAGTTCGTCACACGTTCGGTTTGTCAACGGCAATGGTAGCGCGAGCGGCAGCAATCCGTCGTCTAGTGCGCGTGGTGTGCGGCCATCAATAAATCTAAAATCTAGCGTTCGTATTGTAGATGGTGATGGAACAATAGATAATCCTTATCGCTTAAACGGAGATAATGATACTAATCTTTCAGGAGCAGTGTTGTCAAGTAGATACAGTGGAGAATATATAAAATTTGGAAATGATGAAAATAATCTATACAGGATAGTAAGCCACGAAAATGGAACAGGAACAAAGATAGTAAGTGCCGAACCACTAAAAAGTTCTGGGGAGTTTATAAAAATGAACTTTGGAAGTAATGCAACATTTTCAAGTACAAATACAATAGGTACATTCCTAAACGGAGAATATTTAACAAGTTACGTAGATAGCAGTTATAGTTCAATGATAGAAGATAATACAACTTGGTATCTAGGAACTGTAGGAAGTGGTAGTTCCTACTCATATAAGAATGCAAAATATACAGATGCAAGCGGAACTGCAATAACCTCAAATATAGCAGAAGCTAAAGTAGGATTATTGAGATTTGGAGAATTAATGTCCGGGCAATTTGATAGATATGGTAACAATACATACTATTGGACTTTAACACCATATTCTTCGTCGAGCGTTCGGTGTATCGACTACAGTGGTAACACTAACTACACTTCGCCTTCGCGCGGTACGTATGGCGTGCAGCCTTCTGTAAATCTAAAATCTAACGTGCAAATAACTTCGGGTACAGGGACTGAATCAGACCCGTTCGTTCTAACTCTAGGTAGTTAGATGTCAGTAATCTAGGAAATGTATTTTCTAGATTACTGACTAAATTAAAATGGCTATAATTAGTTTAAATAAATTATAGTAGGGGATTACCAAAATCTTCGTCAAACGTTCGGTATGTCACCAACAATGGTAACGCTAACAACAATTCGCCTTCGGGCACTTCGAATGGCGTGCAGCATTTCCTTTTAAACCTAGCATTATGGATAAGTCTATATAGAATAGATAAAAGGAACAGGTAATTTCCCTTGTGTTAAACACTAAAGACTAGATAGATAATAGAATTGTAAATATTTATGAAACTATTTATACACTATCTGATCCTATAAAACTAAAGGAAAGGTTAGTCCAATAGTTTATGTCAAGTATAATAGTAAATTTATGTAAACTATATAAATTTACAAATATGCTTGATTTTTTTTTTTTTTTTTGATATGTTAAGGAAAAGATAGGAGAGTGTTAAAAATATGAATAATAGTTTAGTCTATTTCATGCGTAAAGGATTAATGGTTTACGTAAATAAAAGTGATAGTTATATTATTAGTTATCTATTAGATAAACCTTATAAAGAAACATTTTATATAGAAAGAAACTCAATGAGTAATTAATTCATTTACTTAATAAATGTCATATTAACTATTTCTATGATGATGTTGTTACCTTTAAAGATAATAAATATTCTATATATCTTAGATATGGAATTCTTTCTAATAGAATAGATAAATTATCTACTAACTTAAAGAATTGTTTATATTTAGATAATATTGAAGAGATTATTACTAAAATGGAGAAGTTCTATGAGTAACTTTATTTTAGAAAATAAAATTAAAGAAATAGATATTATTACTGATAAAATAATTCTTAATATTAATAATAAATATAAAACGCTCAAGAATAATATAATAGATTCTAATTATAAATTACTTTATTACTTATATTATACTAATACCCTAGAAAGACCTAAAAGAATCTATATTCAAAGAAAAATGTTAGTAGAAGTTAAACTATTAGATTATTACTATTATAAATTATACTCTTATAAAGAGATATCTAAAGATAAGTATATATCTATAAGTAAGAAATATATTACTATTACTAAATTAATATATGGATGGATTAAAAGTGAAAGTAGAGTTAAGTGATATAGAAGATGCTTATTTAAAGATAAGAAAATCTATTAGAAATAAGAAGAAGTTATATCTTTTTGAAAAGAATTATTATAGTAATTGTAATATCTTAGTAGATAAAATTAATAATGGTAATTACACTTATAGTAATTATCATATCTTTACTATAACAGAGAAAAAGAAAAGACTTATTATGAGTAGTACTTTAGAAGATAAGATAGTTAATCATGTTATTTGTAAGAAAGTATTGTTGCCTTTAGATAAGTACTTAATAGATAGTAACTGTGCAACTAGAGTAGGTAAAGGTACTTCTTATGCTAGATATTTATTAGATAAATATCTTGTTAAGATTAAAAATAAATCTAATACTTTCTATATTCTTAAATTTGATTTTAGTAAGTACTTTTATAATATTAATCATAAAGTATTACTTAATAAATTAAGTAAATATTTAAGTAATGAAGATTTATTATTAATTAAAGATATCTTAAATACTACTAATAGTGATTCTATTAATGAAACTATTAGTAAGTTAGGAATGGATACTTTCTATAAGAAAGATACAGGACTACCTATAGGTAACTATACATCTCAGTTCCTTGCAGTCTTTTACCTTAATGGTTTAGATCACTTTATTAAAGAAAAGTTAGATTGTAAATACTATATCCGTTATATGGATGATGGTATTATTTTAGATAGTAGTAAAGAAAGATTAAAAGATATTTTAAGAATATTAGAATCTATTGTTAATAGAGATTATCTATTAGAGTTTAATAATAAAACTAAAATATATAAAAGTACTGAAGGATTTACCTTTTTAGGTATCAATTATAAAGTTAAGAACAATAAAATCTTTAGAAAAATTGTTAGTAAGACGAGAAGAAGATTACTAAAGAAGAATATAAATTATTGCTTCAAATATGAAAAATAATGCTTGATTAATTATAACTATTATGATACATTATAGATAGAAGAGCGACTTTAAAAATAGATGGGGAAAAGGAGGTAGTAAAAAAATTAAAAAAAGTATGAATTTTGGTGCGACTGGGTAGGTCGTATAATTTAGCAGGTGGAA
>CAMMQC010000032.1 GCA_946498975.1 uncultured Mycoplasmatota bacterium | reverse complement strand
GATTTGTGCATTGTATAACTTTTATATTGCTTAATTTAATTTCCGAACAACTCTACTATAGAAGATATAAAGAAAGAGTTTGGCAGTGATATAGCTTCTTTAGTTATGGGTGCATGTGAACCAGATAAATCTTTATCTTGGGAAGAAAGAAAAAGATATACAATTTTAGAAGCTAAGAATTTACCATTTAGAAATAAATTAGTTATTTGTGCTGATAAAATTAATAATTTAGAAGATTTATCTTTAAAATTTAAAAAAACTGGTAATAGAGATTTTTCTAATTTTAAAAGAGGAGAAGAATCTCAAAAATGGTATTATACAAATATTTATGAGAGTTTAGTTAATAATGAAGATGAGAATTTACCTATTTTTAAGAGATTAAAGAATACTTTAGATGAAGTATTTTATGATAAAGATGATTTATATTTAAAAGATGTTATTTTTGCTGATAATGAAGATTATTATGTAAAATTAAAGAAGTTACATGCTATGAAAGTGGAATTACAAAGATTAAAGTCACTAAGTTCATTAGATAAACCTTTTGTTATTGAATTTAGTGGTACACCTAGAACTGGAAAAACAACTACTATTAATAATTTGTATGATTTCTTTAAAAAGGGTGGTTTTGATGTAGCATTAATTGAAGAATTTACTACTTCAAAATACTATAAAGAATATTTAAGAGATAAACTTAAAGGGATGTCTTTAGGTGATAGTAATATTATTATTTTAGATGAAGTATATAAACAGTTACAAGATGCTCTTAAGTTAGATAAAGATATTATATTAATAGATAGATCAATAAATGATAGACAAATATGGAACTATAGAAGATATAAAAATGGAGAAATGTCAGGTGAACAATATTTTGAAGTTAGAGAGAAATATAAAGAAATATCCAAAGAACTAATTGATTTTCTATTAATTACTTTTACTAATCCTATAACATCATTAAAAAGAGATCATTTATCTAGTTTAGCTTTAGAACAAAGAAGTTTTTTAAATGAAAAGAATATAGCTGATTATAATAGTTGTTTACATGACTTGCAAGAATTATTTTCTGAAAGTGTTGATTCATTTTATTTGATAGATACCTCTCATATAGATATTAATGATGTTGCAAGTAATGCGGCATTTAATATTCTTCCAGTTATGCGTAAAAAATATATTAAATCGTTTGAGAGAAAATATAATTTATAGTATTATCTTCTTAGATGGTTGGACTTATATGTAGAATAAAGATAATAATATAAAAAAGTTGAAAAGTAATTAAGGAGATTATACTTATGGAATTTGTTGATATTTGCAATGACAAACATGAGAAATTAAATTATACTAAAGATAGAAAAGAGTTAACAGAAGGAGAATTTAGACTATCTTGCTTTATATGGATTATTAATGATAATGATGAACTCTTGATACAACAGAGAACGTCAACTGCTAAAAAATATCCTAATAAGTGGGAAACAGCATCTGGTGGTGTTCTTTTAGGTGAGGATGCAATTACAGGGGCAATTAGAGAGTTAGATGAAGAATTAGGAATACAAGTAAATAAAGAAGATTTAAGATTTATTGGTTCATATGCTCGAATAAATGATTTTATAGAAGTGTTTTTATTAAAATCTAATATTGATATAAAAGATTTAAAATTACAAGAAGATGAAGTTCAAGACGTTAAATGGGTTTCTATAAAAGAGTTTGAAAGTATTATAGAAAGGGGTAATGGTATTGATACGGGATATTTTATCTTTAAAGAATACTATGAAAAGTATTATAATAGATATGTAGCATTTGAAGATGGTAAGCCAGTTTATAAGAAGTATAATAATTAGGAGATTGATATGAGTGAACTAATTTATTTAACTACTAATCTTCATAAGATGGAGGAAGCAAAGGTAAAATTGTTATAAAGTAATGTTTAAAAACTGTATAGGTTATGGTATAGAAACAGTTATCCTTAAGTGTACAGATTTACTTGATGATATTGATTATGTGTCATTTGTTAAAGATAGGAGAAAAATATGAGACAGCCACATCAAATTTTAGCATTTCCTTATAAGAAAGATGAAAAAGGAAATTATTTATATGGTATTTTTTGTAGAAAAGGAAAGACTGAAAGATGGCAAGCAATTGCTGGTGGAGTAGAAGAAGGGGAAACATTTTTAGAAGCTTGTAAAAGAGAAGCAAATGAAGAAGCTGGAATAAGTTATGATGCTAAAGTTATAGAGTTGAAATCTATTAGTACTATCCCTGTAGTTAATGTTACAAAAGAATTTATATGGGGAGAAGATGTTTATTTAATTTATGAACATTGTTTTGGAATAGATGCTACAAATGAGTCTATAAGATTATCACATGAACATACTAAGATGGAATGGTTGTCTTATGAAGATGCTAAAGCAAAACTAAAATGGGATAGTAATAAAAATGCTTTGTGGGAATTAAATTGGAAACTTTTAAATAGTAAAATAGATATATGATTTTTCTAACTTAAGAAAGCTTTAAAACTTATAGAAAAGAGGAAGACTTATGAATTTAGAAGAAATTGATGTTAATCTTTTTAAAATATTCTATTATGTTTGTCAATATGGTACATTTTCAAAAACGGCAGAAGCTTTAGGGGTTACACAACCAAGTGTTAGTTATAGTATAAAAACACTAGAGACTCAACTTGGAATAAAATTATTTGAAAGATCTAGTTACTCATTAACTTTAACTTCTGAAGGAGAAATGCTATTACCTTATGTAGAACAGTCTTTGAATAGTTTAAAAACAGGTATGATAAATATAAATGATTTGGTAAATTTAAATAGTGGACAAATATCAATAGGTGTTCCATCTCATATTGGAGTTTTTTTACTAACAGATATTATAAGTGATTTTACAAAGGAATATCCAAATATAAAGATTAAAGTTATTAGTAAGCCTACAAAAGAGTTATTTAGACTTCTTAACAATAATGAATTAGAAGTGTTAATAGATAGTTCTCCTTTAGATAATAGTTTTAATAATGTAGAAATTTATAAAATTGCTACAGAAAATTGTATTCTTGCTTGTAATAGAAAAATGACAGAACTTAGAGATAAGAAAATTTCTCTTAAAAAAGTTCTTAACTACCCATTAATTGTACCTTTGCGTACCTCAAGTAGTACAAAAGAGTTAATGCGAATTTTTGAGAAGAATAAAATTCCTTTTAATCCTAGTTATGAGATATCGACCAGTGATATGATTGCCGAGATGATAGAGAAAAATTTAGGCGTAGGGTATCTCTTTGAAAAGACAATAGCTTTATATGATAATATCTGTAAAATAGATTTAAATATTACTTTACCTACTTTTGATATTTATATAATTTATAAGGATAAAATTCCGTCAGTTACTGCTAAAAAGTTTATTTCATTTGTTAAAAATAGGCCTTAAAATTATATAAAAAAATTTTATACAAGATATAAAAACTATATAATTGATTTATTGCAATTGCTATCATATACTTTAAATGAGGTGATTAAGATGAGAAAATATAATATTGGTTGGGGGTTAACTAATGCTTGCAATATGAACTGTAAGTTTTGCTACAGTAAAGAAACACGAGATAGTTCTAAAAATTTAGGGGTGGACGATTGGATTAAATTTATTGATGAAAATCATCAATTGATTGAATCAATAAACTATGGTACTGGTGAGAATGCTATATGTAATGATTTCTTTACATTCTTAGACCATGTTAGAAGTAACTACCCAGATATCAAACAATCACTTACAACTAATGGATATTTGTATGAATCGATATCTAAAGATGATGAGAAAATGGATATTTATAAAAGAGCCATTGATGAAGTTGATGTATCATTAGACTTTGCTGATAAAGAGAAACACAATAGTTTTAGGGGGCAACCTTCCGCTTATACTTGGGCTATTAACATGTTGAAACAACTAAAAAAAGATCTTAAACTTTCTACAATAGTTTTTGTGGGATTTGAAGAGACAATGCAAAAAGAAAATATCGATGGATTATTTAAAATTGCCAAAGAAAATAATGCTATTTTAAGACTAAATATTTATAGACCAGTTAGTGAAAATATGGAAATAAATAGAAAATTTACACTCAGTTATAATACATTAATGGATACTTTAAACTATATTGGAACTAATTATAAAATAATAGGCTTAAGTGATATTCTTTTAGGAAACTTATTAACTAATCAAGAAAATATTGTTGAAAATACAGGAGTTGATAGTATTAGAATTTTACCTGATGGTAATATTTGTCCTTCAACTTATCTTATAAAAGATGAGTATAAAAATAAATATAATATTTTGCAACCAAATGTTTTAGAGAATATTAAATTTGAAACATTTGAGAATGCTCCAATTCCTTCCACTTGTAATAATTGTTCTTTAAAAGATAGATGTAGAGGAGGAGTTTACGATAGAAGAATTTTATGGCATGGAACTTTAGAAGAAAGAGATCCATATTGTCCTTTAGAAAATAATGATACAATAGAAAAAACAAAATATAAAGTATTAAAGAAAGATCGTATATCTGTTCATGATGGATATTTACCAACGATGTTCTTTAAAAATTAAGGGAGAATTATATTATGAATTTTAAACCAGAAATAGCAATTATAATGCGTAGTGATGAAGTTATTAAAGAATTTAACTTAAAAAGAGTAACTATTAATACATCTTTTGGACCTGTTCATAGATGCTTTGTTGGAAAGATTTATGATGTACCAGTTTTAGTGATTTATGGAAGATTTAATAGTGAAAAAGTACCATCTAGCGAGATAAACTTTGAACAAACTATAGAGGCAGTTAAAAATAGTGGCTGTAAAAAACTAATAGGAACTTTTGTTGTAGGAGGTATTAATCCTAAAATGCCTCAAGGTAGTGTTTATGTATTAGGTGATTTAGTAGGTATGGGAAATTATAATATCCATTGGAATCAAAATGAACCTTTTCATAATGCTGAAATGTATGAACCATTTTGTCCAATCCTAACTAAAAAACTATGTGAAGCAAGTGAAAAGATGCCATTTCCTGTTAAACAAGATGCTACTTATGTATCATTCTACGGTTATCCTAGAATAGAAACAAAAAAAGAGCTTGAATTTTATAATAGACAGGGCTGGGATATTGTAGGACAAACTTGTGACGGAGAAGCAACATGTGCTAGGTTAAATCAGATT
Source organism: uncultured Mycoplasmatota bacterium (assembly GCA_946498975.1). GTDB lineage: Bacteria > Bacillota_I > Bacilli_A > RF39 > UBA660 > Onthousia. The sequence continues at coordinate 14,483 of CAMMQC010000032.1, read as the reverse complement.
TGTTATGCAGCAGTTGCAGTACAGATTGATGATCCTAATAGCAGAAAAGATTATGTTGATAATCTAAAAGTAAATAAAAAGAAAAATCAATATGTAGAGACAATAAAATCTTGTAGAGAAAGAACTACTAAAATAGTTTTACAATTTTTAAAAGATTATAAAGAAGAAAGTTGTCCAGTATGTTCTAAGATGTCAAGAAAAAATAATAATTTTAGAGAATTTCCAGATTATTTTTATGAGTAATAGGAGAAAATATGAAAAAAATTACATTATCAATAAGTAAATATTCTAAATTAGTTGTTCTTACTGATTTAGAAAGTATAATTTATAAATTTAAAAATAATCCTTCAGCTATTACTAAAACTATTCCTATAAGAGAAATATCTATAGAGGATTATTGTGATAGTAATAACTATAAAAATAATGCTATTTTTTTACTTAAAGATTCTAAAAAACAGATGTTTTTTGATAAAGAAAATAATTATGCTTATATGACTACTGAAGAAAGTGATATGCGTTTTCCAGATTTAGTTTATGTATTATTAGCAATGTTTACAAATGATCTTGTTAGGAAGAGTAAATACTTATTACATAGCTCTTCTTTAGAGTATGATGAAGATAAGTCCATTCTTTTAATAGGTGATGGAGGGGCAGGTAAAACATCTCTTGCATACAAATTAATAAAAGATTATGGCTATAAACTTATTTCTAATGATCATACCTTGCTAACAGTTAAAGATGGACTTTTTACATCTTTACTTGGAACTAAAGATGTAGAGATGAGATATGGAGTAATAAAAAATAGCTTTAAAGAAATAGAAGATAGTTTACCTAGTTATGATGAGAAAGATTTATGGAAGAAGAAAATTATTGTAAATGATTTTCTAACAGAAGAAAATTTTGCTACTGATAAAGAAAGACATGTAACTGATGTTTTTCAAATTAATCTATTGGGATCAAACGTTGGAGACAATTTTGTTAGTACTAAAAATTATGTAGATCAAATGCTATATTTATATGAACAACTATCAAAACAAATTAAAGGAACTTACAATTTAATAACTGGTTTTGGTTATCCAATGCCTAGTTTTGAGACAGAAGAAAACTTACTAGCTTTATATAATGATATAAAAATAGCTTTAGAAAATACTGAAGTGCATATGGCAAAAGGGTCCCTAGATGAACTTCCTAAAAGGTTGGTGAAGACACTTGAAAAATAAGATAATTTTAACTACTTTAGCACCGAAAACGCATAGAACATCAGAAGAAAATTTAGGTATACTATATTTAAAATCGTCATTAGATGATAAAGGGTATAATGTAACTGTTATAGATGGTTGGTTAAATGAATTAACAGTAGATGAAGTTTATGAAAGAATAATAAAAGAAGAAGATATTTTATATGTTGGTATATCTTCATACATGTCAAATACCGAACCCACTATTAAATTAATTAATATGCTAAAATTACATGCTAAAGATATAAAAATAATTTGTGGTGGGTTTGGCCCTACCTTTTATCCAGATGATTATTTAAATGCTAATGCAGATATAGTTGCTCGTGGAGAAGGAGAAGAGACATTAGTAGAACTTGCAGATGCTTTAAGTAAAAACGAATCCATCGAAAATATAGAGAATATTAGTTATAAAAAAGAAGGTAATATTCATCATAACCCTTCAAAAAAATTATTAGATAATTTAGATGAATTACCTTTTCCAAGTAGAGAAATGATACCTGTTCTTAAGAAAAAGAAATCTACTGTTAATATGGTTACTTCAAGAGGGTGTAGTGGTAACTGTGAGTTTTGTTCTGTAATTTCCTTTTTTAGATTAAGTAAAGGAAAAGTATGGCGTACTAGAAGTATTAAAAATATAGTAGATGAAATAGAAGAGTTATATGATAAAGGTATTACTTACATCAAGATGGTTGATGATAGTTTTATTGATGGAACTCGTGATGAAAAATGGGCTAATGACTTTGCTAATGAGATTGAAAAAAGAGATATAAAAGTTAAACTAAGGGGACAAATTAGAGCTGATAAAGTAACAGATAATATTTTATATGATTTAAAGAGAGCTGGTTTTTTCTCTTTTGCCTGTGGTATTGAAAATGGTAGTCCTACAGCTTTAAAAAGAATGAATAAAGCAGCAACTTTAGAAGATAATGAAAGAGCATTAGAATTATTTAAGAAATATAATTATTTAGTACAGATGGGTTTTATTCTTTTTGATAGAGATACAACTATTAAAGAATTAGAAGATAATTATTTCTTTTTAAATAAATATGATTTTACAGTTACTAAAGGAATATTTAGTGAAATGTATAGTGCTGAAGGTACAAAATTAAATAGTAGATTACGTAGTGATGGAACTTTATTAGAAAGTAATTTTGTAGACAATAATAATAAATATACTATTAACAACGAAGACGTTAGAAAAATATATTCTGCTCTTAAGAGGTGGCATAAAGCTCATAGTGAAATATATGATATGACAGTTGACCCTTTAAATGCTCCTAAAGCCATTAGTGATAGGGAAATGGACTATTTTTATCAAGAAGTGATGAAATTAAAGAAACAAGATTTATTGTTTTTTAGAGAAGTTTTAGATATTGTTAGAACTGATAAAACAATGCTTGATAGTTATGTAGAAGAAAAGCTTAGGAATGATGAGAGTTTCTATAATAATATTAATCAGAAAGTTTTAAAATTATATAAAACTAGTGGGTTAGAATATCATGCAAGTAAAAATCCATTTATTTAAAACCTCAAGTATGTTATACTTAATATATTAATAGAAAGGGATGATTATGATGGAAAAAATTGATTCTAAAAATTTTATAGGTAAGGAAGTTAATATTGTTATAGATAGAGCTTTAGGTACTAAACATCCTAAACACGGCTTTGTTTATACTGTTAATTATGGTTATGTACCTAATGTAATTAGTGGAGATGGAGAAGAGTTAGATGCTTATTTATTAGGAGTATTTGATCCAGTAGAAAATTATAAAGGTAAATGCATTGCAGTTATTCATAGAACTAACGATGATGATGATAAAATAATTGTAGTGCCAGAGGGTGTTAATTATACTGATGATCAAATAAAAGCTTTAACTGAGTTTCAAGAAAGATTTTTTGAATCTGTAATTATAAGATAATTAGGTTTAAGGGGGATGTATTATGATTTATGATGAAGCTTTTGAAAAAAGAAAATTAGACGAAATATTAGAACAATATAAAGAAGTATTAGAGGATTTAAAGCTAGTAATAAGATCACTTCCAAGTAAATATCAACATAATCCTGAAGTTTTAGATGCTTTACTTAGACAGTATGAAAATAAAGAAAGAATACTAACTGAAGGATTAAAGAAACCATACTTTGCTAGAATAGACTTTAAAGATGATGAGGCAAAAGAAGAAAACATGTGTTATATTGGCAAAGTTGGTGTTACTGATTTTGATCAAAATACTGTAACAGTTGATTGGCGTGCTCCTATTGCATCTTTATATTATGATAGTAATTTAGGTAAGACTTCATATAGAGCACCAGAAGGTATTATAAATGGTACTCTTAGTCTAAAAAGACAATATGATATTGAAAGTGGTAAGTTAATATCTTTTAATGATGTAGATACTGTCGCTAATGATGAGATTTTAAGACCATATCTAAGTGTTAATGCAGATAATAGATTAAAAAATATAGTTAGTTCTATTCAAAGTGAACAAAATGAAGTTATTAGAAAAGATTTAACTGATAATATAATAGTTCAAGGTGTAGCAGGTTCTGGTAAAACAACAGTAGCCTTACATAGAATCGCTTATCTTGCCTATAACTATCGTAATAAAATAAAATCTAATCAGTATATGATAATAGGGCCTAATAAGTTTTTTATTAAATATATATCTTCTGTTTTACCAGATTTAGATGTAACAGATGTACCACAACTTACTTATGAAGAGTTTACTAAAGAGTATTTAGGAGAAGACTTTTCACTTGCTAAAGAAAAAATTAGTAAAACAGGCTTCAATGCTAATAAATTTAAAATGTCTCTAGACTATAAAACAGTAATTGATGAATATATTGACTATTTAGAAAAAGAGAAAGTATTACCTCTTAAAGATTTTTGTATAAAAGACTTTAATATCTTACCAAAAGAAGAGATTAGAAAAATTTATGATAATATTGATGATAGATATATAACAGATATAGAATCAAAAATAGAAAGAACTATTTTAATGGCTAGTACTTATTTAAAAAATAATCAAGATAAGGTTCTTACCGCTTTAATGGCAGAGTATAATAAGTTATTAGATAATGCTAAAGATAATAAAACAAAAACTGCTATAAACCAAACTTATGATAAGATTAAAAAAGAATTAGAAAGTTGTGGGCTTTCTTCTAGTTTAAGAAAACATTTTGCTTTTAGAAGTAAGAAAACAACTGCTTTATATAGTGATATGATTAGGTCCATAGAAAAGTATTATGATAATAAAGATGTAAAAGAGATTAAAGATAATGAGCCAAAAGAAAAGAATACTTTTACTTTTGAAGATTTACCGGGTTTAATTTATTTACATTATCGCTTACATGGTAGTGATATTTATAAAGATTATAGACAAACTGTAATAGATGAAGCTCAGGACTATGGAACATTTAATTTCTATGCACTAAAACAAGTACTATCATCTAGTAGTTTTAGTATCTTTGGAGATTTAGCGCAGTCTATTTATGATTATCGTAGTATTGATAATTGGAACGATGTAATAAGTAAAAGCTTTGATAATGATTGTAACTTAGAATACTTATTAAAGAGTTATAGAACAACAATGGAGATTATGAACTCTGCTAATCTTGTTCTTTCTCATATTGGTCTTAAGACTGCTACTCCTGTTATTAGACATGGAGAAGATGTAAGATACCTAAAGATTAAAGAGAATGACTATAATAGAATATTAGAGAGAGTTAACTTATTAAAAGAAAAAGATTATCAGTCTATCGCTTTAATAAGTAGAGATACTGATGAAGCAAAAGAAATGGCAGATAATTTAGCAAAACTAGGTTTAGATATAAAAAGTATTGGAGAAGATAATGTTGATTATGATAGTGGTATTTGTTCTTTATCTAGTGAATTATCAAAAGGACTAGAATTTGATGCTGTTATTTTAACAGATGCTTCAGAAGATAAATATTCATCAAAAGATAATACTGATATGAAAAATTTATATGTTAGTATGACTAGACCTTTACATGAATTAGAAATATTATATGATGGAGAAATAACTCTTCCTTTAAAGGAAGAAGCAGAGAAAACATTTATAAAAAGATAGAAAGTAGCCTTTAAGCTTTCTATCTTTTTAAATATCTAGATAAATTATCTTATTACCATGTTCTTCTATTAATTTAACTAAGTTATTAAATTTTATAAAAATAGTGTAGTCGTTTCTATTAGGATGAACTCCTATAGTTTTATTAATTAGTTCTTTATCAAAGACAAAGATGACTTCAGAGTTTTCGTCATAAATAAATCCTAATGGAGAAACAGAACCTTTACATACATTTAGATATTTCTTTAATCTTTCGGAACTTGCAAAAGAAAGACGAGTACTATTTAGATTATTAGCAAGACTCTTGATATCTATCTTTTTATCTGGATGACAAGTAACTAAATAATGGACTTTGCCATTAGCATTCCTTAAAAAGATATTTTTAGGGATAAGGCCTTCTTTATCAAGATTAATATCTTTAATTTCATCTATAGTGTAGACTCTTTTATGTTTAATTATTCTATAATCTATATTTTCATCGTTTAAGACTTTTAAAATATTTTGCATTAATATCACCTTTACTAAATAGTAACATAAAACAAATAAATTATATAGTTATAATTGACAAATTAAACATATTTTATCTATAATAAACTTGGAAAGGAAAAATGTAGAAATATGGGTTTGATAGTGAAGAATACAAGCTTTGATGAAACAGATGATGATATTGAGATAGGTAGCGAAGTAGTTATTAAAGATACGGGAATAACAGGGGTTGTTGTTATGAAAATAGGATCTATTTATCAAGTAAAAATAGGTAATGCAGTATCTTCCTATACTTATGATGAAATAGAAGTTAAGAAGTAAAGGAGATTTTTTATGAAGACAGTAAATATTGATAAAATAAGAGAAATAATATTATCTAAGTTTAAATTAAATAAAGAAAAAAGTAATAGAATTGTTAAAACCAATAACAAAGTAGAAGCAGCTTTAAAAGAAATAGAAGAAAAACGTAATTATGCTTGGGATTTAGATATAGAAATCCGCAACAAAGCTAACTTGAATAAAGAAGCTCTATTTTATAGAGGTAGAGTTATTACTTTTAGAGAACTTTTTGCAAAAAGAGATGAAGTTGCTAAATCATTAAAACAAGCTGGTATAGAAAAAGGTGATGCTATTGCTATATGCATGTCAAATACACCTGAATTTATTTATAGCTTAATGGCTATTAGCAAGGTAGGAGCAGAAGCTACTATTTTTGGTGAGAACTTTGATAAAGAATATATAGAAAAAATACTAAAAGAATGTACTGACAAAGTATTTTTTGCCACTGATAAAAAATATGAAGAAATTAAAGATATTCTAAAGAATAAAAAATTCGGGCATAAAGTAATAGCTTCGGTTACTGACTCTTTGCCTAATGGAATTGACCCATATTATGAATTAGATAGGGACTTTTATGACTTTTCAAATAAAGTTCCAAAACTTAAAAAAGAAGATAGAAGTATCATTTCTTTCCAAGATTTTGTAAATTTTGGAAAAACCTATGTTGGAGAAACTAGAGAAGATGTTTCTTTAGATGATGATTTCTTAAGAAGTTTTACTAGTGGTTCTACTAGAAAAGGTTTGCCAAAACAAATGGTACACCCTCACCGCAGTTTAATTACTATGGCAAGATTTCATGATACAGATTTATCTGGATTACCTGCCATGCGTGATGTCAGAATGTTAGCTCACATTCCAACATACTCAAATACAGATGTTATTACTAGTATTTCTGATCCGCTATCACAAGGTTGTAGTGCTGCTTTAGAACCTATTTATGATATAAATTTCCATAATAGGTCATTGGTAATTAATAAACCTAATGCTATACCATCTACCACAAGTTTCTTGGTTCATTCTGCTAAAACATTTGAAAAAGAATTTCCAAATGAAAAAATGGAACAAGCATATATAGTAATAGCAGTTGGTGAACCTACAAGTAAAGGCGAAGAAAGACTAATAAATAAATGGTTAAAAAATGTTAAAGCAGGAACAAAAAGAGTGCCATTTCCTTTATCACCAGTAACATTATCTTTAGGTGGTGGCGATTGCGAACATGGTGGTATCTATTTCACATTATTCCATGCCTTAAGGCAGAAAGCATCATTATCTAAAGAAACATATGGTCTTACACCATTTAAGTGTGTAGAAGAAGCAATACTTGATAAAAATGGAAATCATATAACTGATGGAAGCGTTGGCCGTCTTGTAGCTATTGGTCCTACAACAATGAAAAGATATGATGGCAATGAAGAGGCTACTAATAAATTCTTCCTCAAGGATGCTAATGGTAATGTTTATGGAGACACTAAGGCGTGGGCTTCGAAAAATAAAAAAGGTAATACAATTATGCATGGTAGAATGGGCTCTGAATTTCATTTAAGCACAGGAGCAGAAATAGCACCTTATGTTATATCAGAATCTATACAAGAAGATTATTTGAATATTTTGTCTTGTGAAGTGATTAATTCTAAAACAGATGAAGGAGAAGAAATACCTATTGCTCACATAGAATTACAACCAGATGCCAAAGATATAATGCCAGTAGTGTTAATGAATGCTAAAGAAAAATTAGATTCTTTACTCCCTAGAGAATTATCTGATAAAGTTGTTTTTAGATTTCATAGTAACGAAGATGAATTTCAAGTTACAGGATCTGGGAAAAGAAGTTTAAATGCATTAGAAGAGGAAGGTTTAACTGAAAAATGTTTTAGGCCAGAAAGAATAGATGGTGAAATATATTTTGTAAATTATAAAACGAACTCTACAGATATTGATAAGAAATTAGTTTTAGATTAATTTCTTTTTTTGGGTCAATTTAAGTTAGGAAATCCGGAAATGATATCCGAATTTATTAATTGATAAGCAACAAAGGTGAACTTTGTTGGTAAAATTAATACTAATCACACAAATTAAAAAATCAAGAGTCTAGATGAACTCATTTCATTTGCTCTTGATTTTTTAATATTGTGTCTTTCATATTTAATTCTTCTATTGGAATATGGTGTAAATTCAAAAGTTCCAATATTTCATAGCCTAATTTTTCTTCTAATAATTTTAATGGTGTTTTATATTCTTTGGTTGGACGCGGATAATTATTTAATCTATTAATAATACTTAATATGTCGTTTGAAGATAATATGGTAATGTCATATCCTTTTTTTATTAACCATCTTAATAAGATATGATTATTTTCTATATGTGGTTTTTCATAAGAGGCATAAGTATGTGTGTAATATACTTCTAATCTTTTTTCTAAATCTTCATAAATTGAAGTTTCTAATATTAAAAAGTCAGTAAATTCACCACCATTGTCAGGAATTACTTTATGAAATAAAATGTAAAAATATCGTCCTAACTTTTTTTCTAATTCATCTAATATTTTTCCTATTTCCTCTTGGCTTTTGTGTTCTATTTTAAAGGCTAACATTAAAGAAAAACAAGGAATCATAATTGTAAATAATAATTCACCGCCTTTAATACCTTCGACAGTATCAAACTCTGCAATACCTAATGGCCTTTTTTCTCTTTCTTCTTGAGTTAAATTTTCAATGCTTCTTCCATTTAATTGATGGCCTTTAACAGTATTTCTTTTAACTGTATTTGTTCCATAACGTATTCTTGATACTTTATTTCTTAAATCAAGATTACAACAATCAAGTAAACCTTTATCAATCCAATCATATAAAGTAGGTGTTGATATTTTAAACATCTTATATTTTTCAGGTAAAGTATTTAAAATAATATCTGGTGAGATTCCTTTTTTAATTCTATCTGATAAATAATCTTTATAATCTTGTGGAATTTTATCAGCTTTAGTATCAGTTCTAGAAACTCTTTGTACAATATCATGTTTTTTTATTGCAGACTCAGCATGATACTTTATTTTTACTTTTTTACATTTATGATAAAGTTCGCATCCATTACAAACGTGATGATTTTTCTTTAGCAGTTCACAATCATTTTCGACTTTATAGTTAGGACAATATTTAACTGCATTAACACAAAATTTGCATTGAGAACATTTTAGTTTGTCTATAATGTTTTCACAGAGAAATTTCTGATGACAATTATCTTTATTCAAACAGTTAGAACATTTTCTTGCAACACCAAAATAAGATGAATAATGTTTTACTTCTTTTCTAATAGTACTTTCATCTCTTTCTAATATTCTTCCTATTTCTGTAAAGCCTTTCCCTTCATTTAAGTAAAATTCAATATTACCTAGTTCTAAAATAGTTAAATTTTTGTTAGAATAATTACGACCCATATATATACCTCCATACATAATTTTCTGAACAAAAATATTGTACTATAGGTCAATGTATATGGGCATTATTTATTTCGGATATCCAAATTTAAATTTATATAGCTTTCGGATATCAATATTTTAATTAACATAATTTCTTTTTTTCTTTTCTATTGACTAATTAAGTGTTATACTTAAATAGAAGGATGTGGTCATATGACACCAGGATTATTTTTTCCAACTTGTGCTATATTTTTCTCAATACTTTTAAATGTTATTTATTTTTCTAAACAAAGAGTAAAAAATACTGAAAATAAACTATATCGCTTTTTAGTTGTAAGTAATCTTTTTGCTTTAATTTTTGAATATGCTTGTACTTTTTTTTCTAATAATTATATTCCTTTCATAAGTGATATGGTTTTAAAAATATATTTAATATTACTTTTAGTATGGATTAGTATATTTGTTATATATATGACTTACATTACCAAAAAGAATCATCAGATATTAAAGCCTTTTTGGATTGGAGCGATCAGTGTCTTTACAATTGCAGTTTTAATATTTCCTATTTCTTTTGAACAAACTGCTTATGGTCCCACTATTATAGGTATACCAGTAAATGTTGTTTATCTAGCCAGTTTCAGCTTCATTATTATTTGGATGGGAGTATGTTTTATAAATAGAGGTTTTTACTTTAATAAAAAAGTCCTTCCTATTATGGTCTACATAGTTCTTGGTATGATAACTTCTATCATTCAAAAATTAATACCAGGTCTATTATTGATCACTCCAACAGAGACTTTGGTAACTTTCCTTATGTATTTTACAATAGAAAACCCTGATATTAAAATGATAGAAGAATTAAACCTTGCTAAAGTCCAAGCTGAAAAAGCAAACAACGCTAAAACAGACTTTTTATCTAATATGTCGCATGAAATTAGAACTCCTTTAAATGCCATAACTGGGTTTGCAGAAGCTTTAAAAGACGAGAAAGACTTACCAGAAAGAGCAAGAGATGATGTTAATGATATTTTAATGGCAAGTGAGAGTTTACTTGAAATAGTTAATGGCGTTTTAGATATATCTAAAATAGAAGCAAACAAGTTAGAAATAATTAATAATAATTATAATCCATATAAAATTTTTAATGATTTAACTACTTTAACTAAAGTAAGAATAGGGGAGAAACCAATTGAGTTAATTGTTAAAATAGATGAGACTATTCCTAAAGTATTATATGGAGATCATACAAGAGTAAAACAAGTAATTCTTAATATTTTAACTAATGCTGCAAAGTATACCAAAGAAGGGCATATTATATTTAAAGTTGATTCTTTAATTAAAGGCGATATTTGTAGACTTATAGTATCTGTAGAAGATACTGGTATTGGAATAAAACGTGATAAGATTGATAAACTATTTGATAAGTTTGAACGTCTTGATGAAGACCATAATACAACTATTGAAGGAACTGGACTTGGACTTGCAATTACTAAGAAGTTAGTACAACTTATGCATGGACAATTAGTAGTTCAAAGTGTATATGGTAAAGGAAGTAAGTTTACAGTATCAATTGACCAAAAAATCGCTCCATCTACAGTAAAACTTGAAGATACAATAGAAGTTAGTCGTGACGAACTTGCAAAAGATAAAGATATAGTAGGTAAGAGTGTTCTTGTTGTAGATGATAATAAACTTAATATTAAAGTTGCTACTAGACTTTTAGAAGAGTATGGAATAACAGTAGATAGTTGTATGAGTGGTGCTGAATGTTTAGAAAAGGTTAAATCTATTAAATATGATTTGATTTTTATGGATGATATGATGCCTAAAATGAGTGGTACAGAAACTTTCCATAAACTAAAAGAAGATCCTAACTTTAATACTCCTGTTGTAGTACTTACCGCTAATGCAATTGCTGGTATGGAAGAGAAATATTTGGGTGAAGGGTTTGATAGCTACTTATCTAAACCTATTGAACGTAAAGCTCTTGACAATGTTATAAATAAATATTTGAATAATGATTAAACTATGCTATACTATAAAGTATAGGAGGGTATTATTATGAGAGATGTAAATTTACTTATTAATAATGGTGTAAATGTTAAGAAAAGTTTAGAATTGTTTGGAGATATGTCGACTTATGATGATACATTGGGCGACTTCCTTCAAGATATTAATGAGAAAGAAATTAAGATTAAACAAACTAAAGAAAATGGCGATATGGCTAATTACGCTATTTTAGTTCATGGTCTAAAAAGCGATGCAAAGTATTTTGGTTTTGATACTTTAGCAAGCCTTGCTTACAATCATGAAATGGCTAGTAAAGAAAATAATATGTACTATGTAACTGAACATTTTGAAGAATTAATAATTGAGCTTGATCGAATTGTTCACTTAGTTAAGCAGTATTTAGGAATGGAAGAAATTGGTACTGCTACTACTTTTGTGAACCCTAAAAAAGATCGAGCTCTTATTGTAGTTGACGATTCTGCAGTTATTAAAAACTTTGTTAGTAAAATCTTTAATAATCAGTTTGAAGTCTTGATGGCAAATGATGGTACTGAAGCTTTACAAATGATTGCTAATAATCAAGGTATAAAAATAGTAGGAATGTTACTTGATCTTAATATGCCTAACTTTAATGGCTTTCAAGTATTAGAGTATTTTAGAAATAATAATTTATTTGATTTAATTCCTGTTTCTATTATTACAGGTGTTGGTGATGATGAGTTGGTTGCTAAAGCTTTTAACTATCCAATAGTTGATGTATTAAGAAAGCCATTTAATGAAAGAGATATAAAAGAAGTAGTAGAGAAAACAGTACAGTATGCTCATTAATTTGAGTATACTTTATTTTTGGAGAGATTATGAATAGGATAAATAATAATACCTATGAAATAGAAATTAGTGATATAAAAGATTTAGTGAAAGAAAGAAATATAGATTCTAATAAAGGGGATTTTGGTAAAGCAGGGATATATGGCGGTAGTTTAGAATATTCTAGGGCCTTAAAGCTTGCCTATTTATCATTATCTGCTCTAAGAAGTGGAAGCGGCACCAGTAGAGTTTTAGTTAGAGAAGAAGTACTGCCATTATTAGGACCTAATATATTAGAACAGACCTTATGTATATTGCCTGATTATAATGATAAATTCTATGATAAATTAAAAAACTCTATTAAAGATTTAGATTCACTTGCTTTTGGAATGGGGCTAGGTAGTGATAAACATCTAGAAGAAATATTAGAGTTTATTATAAAAAACTATACTGGTAATATAATAATAGATGCTAATGGTTTAAATATTTTATCTAGAATGAATTTAAATATATTAAAAGAAAAATCTTGTAATATATTATTAACTCCGCATTTAAAAGAGTTTTCTAGACTTATTAATAAATCTATAGAAGAGATAAAAAAAGATTCTTTAAACTTAGTTAAAGAATTCGCTAGTACCTATAAAATAACTGTTTTATTAAAAGGTCATACTACTGTTATATCTAATGGTAATGATACTTATTTAGTTACTATCGGATGCCCTGGTATGGCTACAGCGGGTAGTGGAGATGTTTTATCAGGAATTTTGTCGGGACTTTTAGCATATCTTGACTTTAATCTTCTAACAGCTACTGCAGGTGTTTTAATAAATGGTATTGCAGGATATTTAGCAGAAGAAGATAATACTGATATATCAATGATAGCTAGTGATACTATTAATAATATAAGTAATGCTATTAGACCTGTTTGGCAAGCTTTATTATAAATTTTGATTATATAAACAACATATTATTCTTAATCTTTTTTCATATCTATTCATATGATTTCTATAAGTTTCTTTCATAATACGAAAAATTTTAATAGCTCTATTTGTATGTTCTATTTTAATACGTTCTGATGATAATATTTTGTTATGTTCTTTTTCTTCTTTAGTAAGTTCATTATACTTACTCTTTTTATATGGAATTATTGCATTATCAAGTTCTTTTTGAATTCCTTGATAACCACTATCAAATTTACCACCAATACCTATTTCATTTAAATCATCTATAATATCACTATCTTTAATCATTTGATAATCATGAACTTTTCCTCTTTCATTATGTACATTAATAATCCTTGTTGTATTTTCGTCTATTATAATTTGATTTTTAGTTGTATGTCTTTTTTTCTTCCCAGAATAGTTTTCTTCTTGGTTAATCTGAGGTCTTTCAATACCTTGCTCTTCAACATCGCCTATAATATATTTAACTTCATACCCTTCTTCTTCTAATTTTGCTATTTCACTTTTTATATCTTCTAAACAAAATAATGGGTGTTCTGACAATGTATTTTCTACCCATTTAATACTATCACAAACTGTTGATGGAGAAAGATCATAATCTAATCCCATTTGTCTCATTGCCCTGTACTCTCTCCAGTAGGTTAAAGCAAGTACTAGTTTACATCCTGGACCAATACCTTTAAAACTACCTTTTTCATGTACTTGATTGTACTTTTCTGTTAGTATTTCTAGCATTTTGAAAAATACTTCTCTTTTTACACCAGTATGTAGTTTAAAATTTTTATCATCCTCAATTTGTAACCATTTTTCTAATTTTATTTGGATTCCTTTTTTTTAACATGTTTATCAGTTGTTGAATTATCTTTTAAACATTCTTCAATTATTTCCTTATATTCTTTTAAATATTGTTTTTCTTTTACATTTTCATTAATTGCATTAAAAATTATAATTATAAGCATACCTACTATTATCCCTACAAGTGCTATTAATATATACATCATTATCATCACCACTTTTATATTCTTGAATCAATGATATCATATTTTGACTATTTTGTTCAATAAGCTTGCCGAACAGGGGTGTAAAAATTTTTTGTGGGTAAAATAATGGTTATGTTATACTTATCTAAAGAATAAAGGTGGT
>CAMMQC010000031.1 GCA_946498975.1 uncultured Mycoplasmatota bacterium | reverse complement strand
TAGTTGATGAAATATATCATTAACTACTATTTACCCACAAAAAATTTTTACACCCGCCGAACAGGTCTATTAAAAAAATTAGAAAATTTAATTAAAAAATCACGATAAGAAGTAAAATTATATTTTCAAATATTAAGTTTTCTTGTATAATGTTATTAGAAAGTGAGGGTGTTCATGAAAAAGAAAATATTTATTTTTGCGTTGTGTGGATTTTTAATTCTTTCATTAACTGGATGTGACAATTCTACTAACAACTCGAATCAAAGTGGTGGAAAAAGTGCTAATAATTTTGATGCTAATAAAATAGAAAAAAACATCTCTATTAGTGATGAGACTATTGCTCCTGATAATACTTTAGTTACTATTATTAAAAATGGTAATGATGAGACTGTGAATATCGAGGTTGAAGCTATATTCTATGATGCTAATGGTAATCCATTAGGTAGCGATTCAGCATATTTATCAATTTATAATAAGCAGGAGATGGCTTGTGCTTTTTATAATATTCCGTCTGGTTATAGCGATTATGAAATCAATATTAAAGCTAATAAAAATTTTTATACAAATTATTCTAATAAAATAAATGTTACTAGTAATGATACTGGAGAACAAATAGTTGTTCAAGTTGTAAATAACTCTGATAAAGATATTGAGAGTGTTGATTTAGTAGCGGTTTTCTATAAAGATGGAAAGATTGTTGGTTATGATATTGCCTATGAAAACGAGTTGAGAAGTGGTGTTACTTCTACATCTAATATATATTATCCATATGACGCAAATTATGAGGATGTTTCATTTGACAATTATAAAGTTTATGTTTCGGCATATAGTTATAATTACTAGATATAAAAAAAGCCTTAGGTAGGCTTTTTAATTTTATAAATGGTGTCCACGACGTGATTCGAACACGTGACCGATCGCTTAGAAGGCGATTGCTCTATCCAGCTGAGCTACGCGGACAGATAAGACATTACTAATATATAACAAACTATTATCTTTTTCAAGAGTTTTTTTTAAATTTACACTATATTTTGTAAAAAATGTTCTTTTCATTGACTAATTTTATAGAAAAGCTTTACAATAATTAAAAAGAGGTGTTTTCTATGTATCAAAAATATTATCGTAGACATATGATTAAAAGTGCAATTATTATAATCTTTTTATTTGCTTTTGCTATTATTTCTACTTATTTAATTTATCAAAGTTTTTCTAGTGAAAGAGAACGTGATATAGATACAGGAGAAATGGAAGTAGTTTTTCATAGTAAAGAAGGTAATAAAATTAATTTGACTAGATTTACTCCTGTAAGTGATGCTATAGGACTTAGTTCTACAGAGTATGATTTTACAGTTAAAAATAGTACTGCTAATAGTGTTAGCTATAAAATTGTTTTAGAGCCTAATACAAATAGAATTAATAAAGATAATTGTATGAATAAAATTATTCCTTCTGAGTTATTGAAACTTAGTTTAAGAGTAGACCATCAAGCTCCTGTTGCTAAAATATTAAGTGAATATCAAGAGAATATTCTATATGAAGATACACTTGAAGCGAATAGTGAAGAAGATTATTCTATTAGACTTTGGGCTATTAATAGTGATTTTGTTATAGATAGAGATAGTCATTATCATGGTATTATTAAAGTTATAGAAGAAGGTGTATAGAATGCATTTGAATAATAAGGGGTTTGCAATTACAACAGTGCTATATAGTTTGTTATTAATAGCAACTTTAATTTTATTTTTATTGATAGGTAATTTGAATTTTGAAAGAAGAACAACTAGTGAATTTGTTCAAAATATTAAAGATGAATTGAATGGTTTTACTAATGTTAATAATACTTCTAATATTATTACGGTAAAAGAAGATGGTTCTTATAGTGGAACTTTAAAGGATATCAATAATTATGATGTTGTTGTTGGGGATACAATTAAACTAATAAGTCCAATTAATGAAAATTACTTAATTAGTATTAAAGATAATAATATTACTCATGCAACACCAATGATTTTATTGCTAAACAATAATAGTGATTCTCAATCTTTTACCATTAAACCTTCTGCTAGTGATACATATTATTATATAGCTACATTTACTAATCCGGGGTTTGTTATGGATATTACTGGTGGGTCTACAGAACTTAATACTAAAATTCAATTATATACTGTTGATGATGTTCCAGCTCAAAAATGGCAATTTGTTGAAACTGATGAAGTTGGAGTATATACTATTAGATCTGCTTTAGGAACTTGTATGGATCTTTTTAGTGCTCTTGCTTCAGGAGGCACTCCTATTAACTCGTATACCTGTAATAATACTATTGCTCAAAAGTGGAAAATATTGAAAGTATAAAATAATTTTAAAAAAGTTAGCAAAAAGAGTTGACAAGTGCTAACTTTTATCATACACTAATATTGGCACTGAAAGGAATACAATGCTAAATTAGTTAATTGTATTAGGAGGTAGTTATGCTTAGTGAAAGACAAAAGAAAATATTAAAATTAATTGTTGAGTCTTATATTAGCCAAGCTAAGCCTGTTAGTAGTAATCAACTATGTAAAAAACTTAAGTGTTCTAGCGCTACAGTTAGAAGTGAAATGGCTAATCTTGAAGAAATAGGTTACTTGGAGAAAACTCATACTTCTAGTGGTAGAGTGCCTAGCGAGGAAGGATATCGATATTATGTTGATAACTTAATGGAAGCTAAGAAGATGAATGGAGAAGAAATGTTGAAATTACAGATTATTTTCCATAATCAATCATTAGAATTAAGTGATTGTATTAATAAAAGTTTACAAGTTATTTCAGATATGACTTCTTATACTGCTGTTGTTTTAGGTAAAGCTAGTCATGAGAACTTACTTAAAGAAGTTAGAGTTGTACCACTTGATGCTAATCATTTGATAGTAATAGTTGTTACTGATAAAGGTAAAGTGGAACATAAAAATATTACTTTAGATAATGTTAGTTCAGAAGATATTAAAAAGACAGTAGAACTTATCAATAACTTAATAGTAGGTACACCTATTGATGAAGTAAGTACTAAGTTAGAGTTTGAGATTAAACCTATTATCTCAAAATATGTAGAAGGGCATCAACAATTATATAATGCTATTTATAATGTCTTTAATGATATTACTAATACTGATATTAATGTTGTAGGTAGAACTAAGTTCTTAGAACAACCTGAGTTTGATAATGTTGATAAGATTAGAGATTTGTTTAAGAAACTGGATGATAAAGAGATACTTCAGGAAATTAAGAAAGATGATTCTAATAATATTGAAGTCTATATAGGTAGTGAAAATAAACTTGATGACGATGTTACAATTATTAAGACTAACTTTAAGACTAATAGTGAAGAAGGTACACTTGCTATCATAGGACCTAAGAGAATGGAATATGATAGAGTTGTTAGTATCTTAGAGTACTTAAAAGAAAATATAGAAAGGTAGTGAATAGATGGAAACTAAGGAAGAAGAAGTAAAAGATACTCTTGAAAATCATGAGTGTAATTGTAAGGATAAAGATAAAGCTTGTGAATGTAAAGATAAGTCTAAGAAAAAAGATAAACATCATGAAGAAATTAAGAAATTAAAAGAAGAACTTGCTAGTAAAGATAAAGAAATAAGTGAGTTAAATGATAAAATTAGATATCATCAAGCAGAACTTATTAATTATCGTAAAAGAAAAGAAGAAGAAGTTACTAATAGATTAAAATATGCTAATCAGGATTTGATTAGTGAACTTATTCTAATATTAGATAACTTTGAGCGTGCTATTAGACTTGATGATAATGATTTAAGTGATGAATTATCTAAATTCTTAAAAGGATTTAAGATGATGTATGCTAGCTTTGATGATGTTTTGAAAAAATATGGTTTAGAAGAAATAGAAGCAGAACATAAAGAGTTTGATCCTAATACAATGGATGCTTTAATGACTGATAATGATAAAGACTTTAAGGATGGAGAAGTGCTTGAAGTATTACTTAAAGGTTATCGTCTTAAGGATAGAGTTATTAGACCTGCTTCTGTTAGAGTAAATAAACTAGAAGAAGAAAATAATGATAATAATGAAGAAGGAGAGGATATAAATGAGTAAAATAATTGGTATTGATTTAGGTACAACTAATAGTTGTGTCTGTGTATTAGAAGCTGGGGATGTTAAAGTTATCCCTAATGCGGAAGGAGATAGAACTACACCATCAGTAGTAGCTTTCAATAAAGATGGAGATAGAATAGTAGGAGCTGCTGCTAAAAGACAAGCGATTACTAATCCAAATACTATTTCATCTATTAAAAGATTAATGGGTACTGATAAAAAGGTTGAAGCTAATGGTAAGAAATATAGTCCTGAAGAAGTTTCTGCTATGATTTTAGGTAATCTTAAAGAATCTGCTGAAAACTATTTAGGAGAGAGCGTTACAAAAGCAGTTATTACTGTTCCAGCATACTTTAATGATGCCCAGAGACAAGCTACTAAGAATGCTGGTAAGATTGCAGGACTTGATGTTGAACGTATTATTAATGAACCAACTGCTGCAGCTTTAGCATATGGACTTGATAAACAAGATAAAAATCAAACAATCTTAGTATATGACCTTGGTGGTGGTACATTCGATGTATCTATTCTTGACCTTGGTGATGGTGTTGTAGAAGTTAGATCTACTAGTGGTAATAACCATTTAGGTGGAGATGACTTTGATGAAAGAATTATTGACTATCTTGTTAGTGAATTTAAGAAAGAAAATGGAGTTGACCTTACTAAAGATTCCATGGCTATGCAACGTCTAAAAGAAATAGCTGAAAAAGCTAAGAAAGATTTATCTGGTATGACAAGTACACAAGTATCTGCACCATTTATCTCTCAGGGATCAGATGGTCCACTTCACTTAGATATGACATTAACTCGTGCTAAATTCGAAAGCTTAATTAGTGATTTAGTAGATTCTACATTAGAGCCAGTAAGAAATGCCTTAAGAGATGCAGATATGAAAGCTAAAGACTTAGATAAAGTAATCTTTGTTGGAGGTTCTACTAGAGTACCACTTGTATATGAAACAGTTAAGAAAGAACTTGGTATGGAACCATCTCGTGAAGTTAATCCTGATGAAGTAGTTGCTATGGGTGCTGCTATTCAAGGTGGTGTCTTAACAGGAGATGTTAATGATATCGTTCTACTTGATGTTACACCATTATCACTTGGTATTGAAACATTAGGTGGAGTTATGACAGTATTAATTCCAAGAAATACTACTATTCCAACAAGTAAATCAGAAGTGTTCTCAACTGCTGCAGATAATCAACCTGCTGTTGATGTACACGTATTACAAGGTGAAAGAAGTATGGCTGCTGATAATAAAACACTTGGTAGATTCCAACTTACTAATATTCCACCAGCACCAAGAGGAGTTCCACAAATTGAAGTTAAGTTTGATATAGATGCTAATGGTATTGTTAATGTTACTGCTAAAGATCTTGGTACTAACAAAGAACAATCTATTACAATTACATCATCTACAAATCTATCTGATGAAGAGATTGAAAAGATGAGAAAAGAAGCTGAAGAAAATAAAGAAGCTGATAAGAAACGTAAAGAAGAAGTTGATCTTAAGAATGAAGCAGAACAACTTGTATTCCAAACTGAGAAATCACTTAAAGATTTAGGAGATAAAGTTGATAAAAAAGAGAAAGAAGAAGCTGAAGACTTAATTAAAGACTTAAGAGAAGCTTTATCTAAGAATGACTTAGATGATATTAAAGCTAAGAAAGATAAACTACAAGAGAAAGCTATGGCACTTGCTACTAAAGTTTATGAG
The DNA here is from genome assembly GCA_946498975.1 of uncultured Mycoplasmatota bacterium. GTDB lineage: Bacteria > Bacillota_I > Bacilli_A > RF39 > UBA660 > Onthousia. The sequence continues at coordinate 14,616 of CAMMQC010000031.1, read as the reverse complement.
AATGTTCAAAAAGAAAATCAAGCAAATGCTAACAATAGTGAAGATACATCAGATAAAAAAGATGATGTAAAAGATGCAGACTTTGAAGAGAAGTAGAAAAATTAAAAGTTCTAGGTAACTAGAACTTTTATCTGATAAAGATAAGAGAAAGGGCTAAATATGAAAGAATATAAGAATAGGGATGAAGTAGAAGAAGAGTACAAATGGGATTTAAGTGAGTTTTTTGAAAGTAATGAAGCATTTTTTAAAGCAAGTGAAGAAGTAGATAGTAAAATAGATATCTTTAATGATTATAGAGGTTGTACTAAAGATAGTAATAAACTATATGAATATTTAATTAAGCTAAGAGAAGTAGAAACTATTATTGAAAAGATGGATGCTTATGCTTGGTTAAAGAATGATGAAGAGTTAGGTAAAAAAGAAAATCTTGAGATGCTTTCTAAGAGTAAAGATGCTATTGCAAAAATTAATAATGTCAACAGTTTCTTTGAACCAGAACTTTTAAAACTATCTAAAGATGAATTTGAAAACTTATTTAAAGAAAATAGTAAGTTAGAAGAGTATAGAGCATTTCTATTAGATATCTATAGAAATAAAGAACATACTTTAAATGAAAGCGAAGAGAAAATAGTTAATTCCTTAGTAATGGCTACTAATAACTTTTCTGATATGTCATCTACTTTACTTAATATGGAACATGATTATGGTAAAGTAACCCTTGCAGATGGTAAGAAGGTAACTCTATCTACAACTAATTCTAGATTCTTAAAGTCAAATGATAATAGAGAAACTAGAAAAGAAGCAGATACAAAACTATTAAAGAAAGGTTTAGAGTATGGTAGTACTTCTGCCGAACTATTAAATAGTTATGTTAAGTTAAAAGATACTCTTGCAAATATATATCACTTTAATGATAGTTTTGAAGCACGTCTTTTCGAAGATAATCTTAATAAAAATATCTTTGATGTTTTATCTAAAACAACAAGAAGTGGTGTTAATACATTACAAAGATACTTTAAATTAAGAAAGAAAATACTTAATCTTGATACTTTATATAATTATGATTTAGGTGCTAAACTAAGTCATTCTAAGAAAGAATATAGTATTAAGGAAGGTATTAAAACCGTAAGAGAAGCGCTAAAACCATTAGGAGAAGAATATCTTAATAAATATGATAAACTTATTAAAAATCGTAATATTGATTTTTGTGGTTATCCTGGTAAATGTAGTGGTGGTTATAACTTAAGTATTCCTTCATGTGACTCCCGTATTCTTATGAGTTATCATTATGATTTAGAGTCTTTATCTACTATCGCTCATGAAGCAGGACATCATATTAATTATCAGTTCATTAGAGAGAATAATCCTCTACAGTATTGCCATAATGCAATAATAATGGGAGAAGTTGCATCTTTAACTAATGAATTCTTACTATCAAATTATATCTTTAATAATGCTAAAGATAAGGAAGAAAAAGTTCTTGCCCTTGAGAATTCTCTAAATGTAATCACTAGTAATTTATTTGGTGCAGTTAGAGAAGGAGATATGGAAAGATTAATGCATGATAAAGTTCATGAGGGTGGAGCCTTAACAAAAGAGTTTATGAATGAAATATCAGAAGAGTCTTTAAAATATTATTATGGTGATACTGTTAAATTAAGTCCTTATGCTAAAGGAAGTTGGATTTTTAGAAGTCATTATTATAGTAATTTTTACCTTTATAATTATGCTATTTGTGTAAGTGTTGCATCATACTTTGCATCAAAAATTACTGATGGTGATAAAGAGACTTTAGACAAATATTTAGAATTCTTAAAGTTTGGCTCTGATATTTATCCTCTTGATGCTTTTAAAAAGTTAGGAATATCTTTAGAAGATGAAAATGTATATAAAAATGCTATTTTATATTTTGATAAATTAATTTCTATGTTAGAAAGTCTATATTAGAAGGAAGGTGTAGTATATGGCAACAAAAAGAGACTATTATGAAGTGTTAGGTGTATCTAAAAGTGCTACTAAAGATGAGATAAAAAGTGCCTTTAGAAAGCTTGCTAAGAAATATCATCCTGATATAAGTAAAGAAGAAAATGCTGAAGAGAAGTTTAAAGAAGTTCAAGAAGCATATTCTGTTCTTTCTGATGATAATAAACGTCGTCAATATGATCAATTTGGTCATGCTGGTGTAGGAGGAGCAGGAGCTGGTTCTGGCTTTGGAGGCTTTAATGGAGCAGGCTTTGGTTTTGATGCAAGTGATTTAGGTGATATCTTTGATGACTTGTTCGGTGGTGGCTTTGGTTTTGGAGGCTCAAGTAGAAGTCGTGGAGGTAGTAGAGCAAGACGTGGTAGTGACGTGTTAATGCAAGTAGAACTTTCTTTTGAAGAAGCTATTTATGGTTGTGAGAAAGATTTTGACTTAGATGTTGTAACAGAATGTGATAAATGTGACGGTAAAGGTGGGTTTGGTGAAGAAACTTGTAAAAGATGTCATGGTAGTGGTACTATTACTAGTGAACAAAGAACAATACTTGGTTCATTCATGACTAAAACAACCTGTCCAGAGTGTAATGGTAAAGGTAAGACATATAAAGAAACATGTAATAAGTGTCGTGGTAAAGGACAAGTTAAATCTCATAAGACTATTACTGTAAATGTTCCTAGTGGAATAGATAATGGTGAAAGACTAAGAGTACCTGGTAGAGGCCATGCTGGAGAAAATGGTGGTGCCTCAGGTGACTTATATTTAGAATTTCATATCAAAGAACATAAATTTTATGAAAGAGATGGTCTTGATATTTATCTAGAAGTGCCTATTAATATGGCTGAAGCAGTACTTGGTTGTAAAAAAGAAATACCTACAATCTATGGTAATGTTAAATTAACTATACCAGTAGGTACTGATAGTGGAGATAAACAAAGACTTAAAGGTAAAGGTATAAAAGATTCTACTAGTAGAAGAGTAGGAGATATGTATGTTATCTTTAAAGTAGTTACTCCTAAGAAGCTAGCACGAGACCAGAAAAAACTATTCGAGTCTCTTGCTAAAACAGATTTAGATGATAGTGAAATAGATAAATTTGTAAAATTCACTAAAAACAATGATTAAGTTACGAAAATTCGTAACTTTTTTATTACATTTTTCCTTGCTATATGGAAATCAATATGATACTATATTTATAGGAACATTTAATTTGAGTGTCTGCCTCCACTTTAGAAGAAAGGGGGCTGATAAAAGTGAAGATAAAAACTTTTATATTAAGACTTTTAATGTCTGTCACTTTTGTCCTTTTAAGCCTTACCTTATTGGTAATAGCAATAAAAATATAAAGAAATGACACTCATAACAATAGGAATGAGTGTCAACATCAAAATTATTTAGAGGCGACATTCACTCTCAAAATTGAATGTTCCTCATTTTTTATTGTATGAAAATTTTTCTTACATATACATCTTATCACATAAGTATCTTATATGCAAGTGTCAAAAATGCAATTGCCTCTATTTCTTTACCATTAATTAAAATTATGATAAAATAAGCGTACTTGGGGGGATTCTTTATGAGTATTTGGAAAGAAGAAAGCTTTGAAGATAAAATATATGATGAAGTGGAGAGTTTCTTTAATATACATAAGCTTAAAGAAGAGGAAGAAACACTAGCTTTAGATATTATAGATAGCTTAAGAGATAAAAATATCTTAGTAGTAGAAAAAGATGATAATAATTGTGGTTATTTAATACCACTATTATATGCCAGTAAAGATAAAGAAAATTTTAAAGGTTTTCTCATATCAACCGCTACAATTTTCTTACAAAATAAATTAAAAGAAGAAATAGATAAACTATCTAAATTAATAAACGTAGATATCCCTGTTACCATTGCTAAAGGACATGTTAATTATGTATGTATGAAAAGATTAGAGAAATATCTTAGAAGTCACCAAGAAAATAAGACTTTAAATGAGATAAGTAGAAAAATAGAAAAGGAAATGATTGATAAAGAAGATTACCCTAATATTTCTAATGAAATTTGGATTAATATTAATGTAAATGGAGAAAATTGTAGGAAGTGTTTATATAATAAAGAATGTAAATATTATTTAAATAGAAAAAGTTGGCCTAATGCTAGTTATGGAATATGTACACATGATTTATTAGTTGCATCTTTAAAAAGAAAAAATCATGGTATGTTCCAGGAACCATCAATTTTAATAGTAGAAGAAGCATCTTCTTTAAAAGAAATTGTTGTATCCTCATACCAAGGAATTATTTCTAAAAAAATGTTAGAATCTTTAATACAGGGGGCAAGTTATATTATTGGTGATAAAGAGCTTAAAACTGATTCTATTAAAGTCATTAATACATTTTATGAAAAGCTTAGTAGTATTATTAAAAGTGAATATTCAAAGAATAAAGATTCTAATCTAATAGATAATAAAAATGTAATAGAAATGTTAAAAGATGATATTCTAATATTATTAAATACTTTAAGTAATTTTAGAAAGAGTGTTAAATTTTACCAAAGCAAATATACAGAGTTAATATATTTGAGAAAAAAATTAAATGATTATGTTAATATTTTAGACGATATGATTGGGTCTGGCAGTAAACATAGATATTCTTTTTACTTTCAATCTAATAGTAGAGGACTTGTATCTATTAAATATGAAAGAAAAGATATTCTAGGATTATCATCATCTTTATTAGCTGATAAAAAATATGGTAAAGTATTTGTCGATTCTAATATAGTTGGTAATGATGATTATAATACCTTTATAGAAAGCTTAGGATTAGATAAAATAGATGATATAGAGATAGTTAAAGAGTATTCTTTAGGTAAATCTAAAATAAAAAAATAGAATAAAATATTTGACAAGTGAATAAAATGATAGTATATTAATAACATCAAAACATTGATGAAAAGAAGTAACTATTTCTAATCTTTTATAGAGAGCTTGTGGTTGGTGGAAACAAGTAAAGACGAGTAGTGAATAACATTTCGGAGTGCTTAAAGAAATTAAGTAGACTAAGCCGGGTGCAGACCGTTACATTTGCTAGATTTGATAGAATCGAAAAGTGATTATAAAGTAAGTAAATTATTTCTTTATAATAAATTGGGTGGCACCGCGGAAGACTAGTTTCGTCCCATAGTACTATAAGTATTATGGTATGGACTAGTCTTTTATTATTTATTAGAGAGGATGATTTTTATGTATGAATTAGGAATGTATGATAAGTTATCTAAAAGCTTTGTATTATCTAAAGAAGAGTCTCATCGTATTGAGATGACAAAGAAAGCTGTTAAGTTTTGTGATACCTTAGAAAGAAAAGGGATACAATATGATTATTGTATTAGACATAAAGAAGCGACAGGTTGTGTTGACTATAGTAGATGGAATGATTATTTAGGATATGACTATGCTGTAGGTAAACATTTACTAGTCCAAGAAAGAAAAGGAGAAAAGAAGAAATATCTAGTGATAACAGATAGTTCTAAACAAGTAGATCTAAAAGCTTTAAAAGAAGAATTAGATTGTCGTAAATTAGAGTTTGTTAGTCCTAGTGATATGGAGAGTTTAATTAATGCAACACCTGGTAATGTTTCTATATTTAACCTTATATATGATGAAAATAAAGAAATAGAGTTAATTATAGATGAAGATTTATTAGAAGCAGATGAAATAGCTTTTCATCCTTTATACAATGGTATGAGTATATTTATGCCATTACGTGAATGTTTTTATTTTCTTGCAACTATAGGTAGAAGGGCTGAAGTTATGACTATACCAGAGAAAGAAAAAAGTCTTGTATATAAAAAATAGGAGGGGTAGATATGTGTGGTTTTCAAGTTTATACTAAAAGAGATATTAGTAAACAAGAATTTTTAGAAGGTTTTTCTAAAATAAAATATAGAGGACCTGATATGAGTAGAGTTAAAGAATATGACTTTGGAATCTTTGGCTTTCATAGACTATCTATTATGGGGTTAAGTGAAGAAGGTATGCAACCTTTTACAAGAGATGGTAATGTTTTAGTTTGTAATGGAGAAGTTTATGGTTTTCATAAAATAAAAGATGAATTAATTCATGATGGAGTTAAATTTACTAGTGAAAGTGATTGTGAAGTATTACTTCCTATGTATGAGAAATATGGATTAGATATGTTTAAAATGTTAGATAGTGAGTTTGCTCTTGTTCTTTATGATTCTAAGAAGAAAGATTATGTAGCTGCAAGAGATCCTATTGGTATTAGAGCGATGTTTTATGGATATTCTAAAGTAAGTCATTCTATTATGTTTGCAAGTGAAGCGAAAGCATTAGTAGACTTATGTAGTGAAGTATATCCTTTTCCACCAGGACATTATTATGCTAATGGTGAGTTTAAAGAATATGTAGATATGACTAAAGTAGAGACTTTTATTAGTGATGATTTAGAGAAAATATATCCTGAGATTCATAAAAGATTAGTAGAGGGTGTTAAGAAAAGATTAGATTCTGATGTACCTCTTGGTTTTCTATTAAGTGGAGGACTTGATTCTAGTTTAGTATGTTCTATAGCATCTAAAATATTAGATAAACCTATTCATACATTTGCCATTGGTATGGATATAGATGCTATTGATTTGAAATATGCTAAACAAGTAGCAGATTATATAGGTAGTATTCATCATGAGGTTATTATTACAAGAGATGATGTTATTAAAGCCTTAAAAGATGTAATATATCGTTTAGAAACATGGGATATTACAACTATTAGAGCATCTATTGGTATGTATTTACTATCTAAATGGATTAGAGAAAATACAGATATTAGAGTAATATTAACAGGAGAAGTTAGTGATGAGTTATTTGGTTATAAATATACTGACTTCGCTCCAACTCCACAAGAGTTCCAAAAAGAAAGTGAGAAAAGAGTCAAAGAACTTTATATGTATGATGTGCTAAGAGCGGATAGATGTATTTCTAGTTGTTCATTAGAAGCGAGAGTTCCCTTTGCAGATTTAGATTTTATACATTATGTAATCTCTATTGATCCTAAACTTAAGATGAATACTTATGGTATGGGAAAATATTTACTTCGTAAATCTTTTGAAGGAGATTATTTACCAGAGAATATCTTATATAGAGAAAAGGCTGCTTTTAGTGATGCAGTAGGGCATTCATTAGTTGATGATTTAAAAGAATATGCAGAGAGTTTATATACAGATGAAGAATATGAGGAGAAAATAAAAAAATATCCTAAACATACACCATTTACTAAAGAGTCATTGTTATATCGTGAGATATTTGAAGAGTTTTATCCTGGTAGAAGTGATTTAATAATAGACTACTGGATGCCTAATAAAGATTGGGATGGTTGTAAAGTAGATGATCCAAGTGCTAGAGTTTTATCTAACTATGGAGATAGTGGTAAATAAATGATATAATAAATATGAAAGAGAGGAATAATTATGGTAATTGATGCAAAAGAATTGTATGAGAAAATTGATGAATATATGGATAAAGAAGTAACTTTGGAAGGATGGATTAGAAATCATCGTAAACAAAAAGAGTTTGGTTTTATAGATTTTTCTGATGGTACTTGTTTTAAACATATACAAGTTGTTTATGATAATAAGTTAGAAGATTTTGAGACTATTCAAAAAATACATGTTGGTAGTGCTATTAGAGTGAAAGGTTTAGTAGTTAAATCACCTAAAGAAGGACAACCTTTTGAAGTACAAGCTAGGGAAGTTGTATTATTAGGTGAGTGTCCAGAAGACTATCCTATTCAACCTAAGAAACACTCTCGTGAGTTTTTAAGAGAACAGTCTTATCTTAGACCTAGAACTAACTTGTTCCAAGCAGTATTTAGAGTTAGAAGTGTTGCAGCTTATGCTATTCATAAGTACTTTCAAGATAGAGGTTATGTTTACTTCCATGCTCCATTAATTACAGCAAGTGACTGTGAAGGAGCAGGAGAGATGTTTCATGTAACATGTCTTGATTTAGATAATGTTCCAAAAGTAGATGGCAAAGTAGATTATAGTAAAGATATGTTTTCTAAACCTACATCATTAACAGTATCAGGACAACTAGAAGCAGAGACATTCGCTCTAGCTTATAAGAAAACATATACATTTGGTCCTACATTTAGAGCAGAGAACTCTAATACTAAAGTGCATGCTAATGAGTTTTGGATGATTGAACCTGAAATTGCTTTTTGTGATTTAAATGGGGATATGGAAATAATGGAAAGTATGTTAAAATATGTAGTTAGTTATGTATTAGAACACTGTAAAGATGAAATGGAATTCTTAGATAAATTTGTTGAGAAAGGATTACTTGATAAACTTACTAAGTTAGTTAATTCTAAATTTACAAGAGTTACTCATAAAGAAGTTATAGACATATTACAGAAAGCTGATGTTAAATGGGAGTTTGAACCTAAACAAGGAGAAGATATTGCTAAAGAACATGAGAAATATATTACAGAATATTTTGATGGACCAGTATTTATTACTGACTGGCCTAAAGATATTAAAGCTTTCTATATGAAACAAAATCCTGATGGTGAGACTGTCGCTGCAGTTGACTTAGAAGTTCCTGGTGCAGGAGAGATAATGGGTGGTAGTCAAAGAGAAGAAGACTATGACAAATTAGTCGCTCGTATGGATGAATTAGGTATGGATAAAGATGAACTTGACTGGTATATTAACCTTCGTAAATATGGTGGTTGTGTTCATTCAGGATTTGGTATGGGCTTTGAAAGACTTTTAATCTATTTAACAGGTGTAGAAAATATTAGAGATGTTATACCATATCCAAGAACACCTGGTAACTGTGAGTTTTAGGAGGTAAGTTATGGATAATTTTCTTCTTAAAATAATCGATGAGAATGGTGAAGAAGTTTGGAACGATAAATTTAAGTTAGGGTATGTTCATTTAGATAGTTTTAGAAAATTTGCTACTAAAAATAATCTTAATATTTCATTATCTACAGATGAGACAGCGGCTTTATCATTGGCATCTATTAATTATATATCTATATTAAATTTAAGAGTAGGATATTTATTATATTTGCCAGAAATTTGTAGTAAGGAACAAATTAATTATTTGGGGAATGTTTTACCTTTCTATAAAGAAGAAGAGAAAAACAAATATATAGAAGCTGCAATTTATTCTAAAGAACCTCTTTATTATAATCATAAAAATTATAGAGATTTGGTAATTGAAGAAGAAATAGATATTTTAGAAGGCAGAAAGAAAAATAAAACTTTAGTTACAGAGCTTTTAGAAGAAGAACTTGCAAGACAAAAAGAGCTAATTGAATCTAAAAAGAAGTGATTTATATGCAAGATAAATATCATTTAAGAAAAGAGCAAAATTTATTTTTGGCAAAAGAAGAGTTAGTTTCTAATATTTATAATAGTGCTAGACTTGAAGGAATTAATATAACTTATGAAGAGACAAAGAAAGTTTTAGAAGGAGTAAATGTACCTAGTTTAAGATTAGATGAAATAAATTGCATTTTAAATTTAAGGGAGGGTTGGAATTTTACTCTTTCTAATATAGATACTGATGTTACTCTTGATTTTATATGTAAAGTCAATTCCTTTGTATCAAGAAATGAATCTTTAGAATGGGGTGTTTTAAGGACTGGTAAAGTTGGTATAAATGGAGTGGATTATATTCCTGATATTCCAGAAAAAGAAGATGTAATTACTAATATAGAAACTATTTTAAAAGAAGAGAATATTACTAGTAGAAGTTTAAATCTTATGCTCTATTTAATGAGAAGCCAACTATTTTGGGATGGTAATAAAAGAACTGCTATGATAGTTGCTAATAAACTCCTTATAAGTAATGGATGTGGTATTATTTCTGTTAAAGAAGATGATATCAATGAATTTAATAAACTATTAACAGAATATTATAATACCGGTAATAAAGATAAGATAATTTCTTTTCTATATGATAAGTGTGTATTCGGTTTAGAATTAAATAACACATAGAACAAAATCTATGTGTTATTTAGTTATTATTTAAAAAATAAGTGTTTTTAATATTCTTTGGGTATTTCTAAAATTATACTTTGCTACATCTTTTAACTTTTCTTCACCATATTTATTAACTAATTCTTCCCCAACTTTATCAACATTAACTCCTGCTCCTTTAGGAAGATGTAGAGAAACTTCATCACATAACTTGTCAAACTCTTTTAAGAAGATATATCTACTAATAATAGAAGCTGCTCCAACTGCTAGGTTCTTATCTTCTGCCTTTTGAACAAAGGTAATACCTCTTTGAATATTGGGAACATCCTTAATATAATCATAATATCTTGCTTCTCTTGCAAATTCATCAACAATAATATAATCAACTTCAGGCTTTAATTCTTGCATTATCTGGTATAATACTTTGTTATGCATGATAGCTTTTATCTTATTCATATTAATATCTTTACTGTACTTTTCATTATATTCTTTATTAGTTAGAATTAAACTGCGATAGGGGATCTTTTTAATAATTTCTGGAGTTACTTTTAAAATAAAATCATCAGTTAGTTTTTTAGAATCTCTTATGCCTAAATCTTCTAAATACTTTACATTATCTTTACTAACATAAGTTGCAGTTACAACAATAGGTCCAAAATAATCTCCTGTACCAACTTCATCACTTCCAACAGATGATGTGTTATGATATATAGAATCTTTTTCTTTCTGTTTTTCTTTTTCTTCCTTAGTATTAGATAAAAATGTTCCCCACATCGCTGCATCTACATCAGCACTTGTTCCTTGAAACATAACTTTACCTGATTCATACATCGTAATAACAGTATCTTCATCTTTCGCTTGAAATACAACATAAGGAATCTTTTTATCACGCATTTTATCTTTATAGTATTCAATCATTTTTTGTTTTACTTCATCATTTACTTTAATAACAACATTCATAAATTTATCTCTCCTTAAAAAATATTATAGCATAGTTTTAAAATATAGTTTATAATAATTATAGAAGGAGTGTGGTTTTATGAGCCCAAATATATTTAGTGTAATTATTGTATTACTTATCTTATTATGTGGAGTCTTGGGAAGTAAAAGAGGAATACTTAAAGAACTTGTTATAATTGTAGGAACAATTGTTGTCTTTATATTAGCTTTCTTCTTAAAAGACTTTATTGCAAGTTTCTTCTGTACCTATTTGCCATTCTTTAACTTTAGAATACCTTTAGGTAATTTAATTAGTTTAAATATTATATTCTATCAATTAATAGCATTTCTAATATTAGTTATAATATTTAGATTAATATTACAAATACTAATAGATGTTACAGGTATATTTAGTAAGATTATTAATGCTACTATAATACTTGCTCTACCTAACAAATTATTAGGATTTGTAGTAGGACTATTAGAAGGATATATCTTAATGTTTATCATTCTTAATGTCATTGCAATACCAATGAGTGGAAGTGAATTATTTATGTCTTCAGGTGTTAGAAGGTTTATTGTTAATGATACTCCAGTACTTAAAGATTGTTTAGGTGGTTTGAATTATGCAATTGAAGATGTACTTAGTTTAAGTAGTAAAGATGATAGAAATACTAATGATTTAAAAGTTATTGATATTATGTTAAAATATAAGACAGTATCAGTAGAGTTTATGGATAATGTTAAAGAAACAGGTAAACTTGATGATATTAGTGGCCTTGATGGCGTAATAGATAAATATAGATAGGGAGGAAATATGAATTATTTAGAAAATGTTAGTGATTTTGAAAATTTAATTAAAGAAGGAGATGTTTTAGTAGATTTCTTTGCTACTTGGTGTGGACCATGTAAGATGTTAAGTCCAGTATTAGAAGAGATAGCAGAGAAATTCCCAAGAATTAAAGTAGTTAAAGTAGATATAGACCAGTTTGATGACCTAACAAGAGCACATGGTATTATGAGTGTACCTACTATAGAAGTATATAGAAATGGAACTTTAGTAAAAAAAGAAGTAGGTTATCATAATTTAGATGAAATAGTATCTTGGCTACCAAGGGACTAGTAAAAACTAGTCTTTTTTCTTTGATGCAACCAAAAATTTACATAAATTAACTAAAAATTGGTGGGCCGCAACCAAGTTTTTTGATAAATTTTAAACAGAGGTGAGAAAAATGAATTTTGCTAATAATTTGCAAAAGTTAAGAAAAAGAGAAAATATGTCTCAAGAAGCATTAGCTGAAAAATTAGATGTTACAAGACAATCTGTATCTAAATGGGAAAGTGGAGCGAGTTATCCAGAGATGGATAAATTAATTTCTATTTGTAAGATATTTAATGTAGATATGGATACCTTAGTAAATGGAGATGTTTTAGATGAGAAAAAACAAGATAAAGAGACTACTATTAATACTAAAGATTTATTAGATAAGTTTAATACTCTAATGAAAAAGATAGTTTGTCTATTTGAGAGTATGAGTTTTAAGGAAATAATAGAGTTTTTAGTAACAATTTTTCTTTTAATAATTATTATTTTAATTGGTACAATTCCTAAAGATATTATAGAGAATCTAATAGGAGACGGACTTTTATATGATATTGCATATGTAGGACCTGTCTTAAATACTATATTTTGTTTAATTGTAGATATCTTATATAGTGTCTTTGCTATAGTAGTATTTATCTATGTATTAAAAATTAAGTATTTAGATAGAATTAAGATAAAGGAAGATACTAATAAAGAGATAGTGGTAAAAGAAAAAGAGAAAAGAGTAGAAGAAGTAGAGAAAGTTATTATTAAAGATAATACTAGTAGTAATTCTTTAACAAGAACACTTGCTAAGATAATTATTTATATAATTAAGTTCTTTGTAGTATGCTTTTTAATAGGACCACTTATTTGTATTGTAGTACTTGCAGTAATGTTAGGTTTTGAAGTGTTATTTGTCTTCAAAGGGCTTCCTTTAATAGGAATACTTCTCTTTACAATAGCAGGGCTTATAATAAATGCACTATGTTTTGAAGTGCCACTTAACTTTGTTATTAATCATAAGAATAACTATAAAAGGGTAATGATTACACTACTTATATCACTTATTATAATTATTATAGGTTCTATTATCTTTGCTTTTGAGTTTTTCTCTTTAACTTATGTAGATAGTCTGCCTATTGATATTAAGACTAAAGAGATAACAGAAACATTACCTATGTCTAATGATTTAAATACAGTAGGATATTATCATAATGATATAAAATATGTTGTAGATGATAGTCTAACAGATAAAATAGAGGTAACAGTTACTTATTATGACTATTTAGTAGATTATAATATAGAAGTTGAATTACATAATGATAGTTTATTAGTCTATATGAATAGTCCTAAAGAATTTAGTTTTAAAGATGCCTTAGACAAAATAAGTGATGATATTAAAGATGGTAAGATCTATAATTATGATAGGTTAAATGAATATAAAGTTACTATAAAAACAAGTAATAATAATATTAATATAATAAAAAATAATAATGAAGAATTCTTTAATGAAAATAATTCCTAGTTAATTTTAGGAATTATTTTTTCATTTACATAGTTAATAGTTACTAAGTTAGAGATACTATCTAATATTTCTTTAGTAGTTTCTATTATATAAGTACAGTTTTGTTCATAGGTTTTATTTCTAATAATACTATTTTTAAGTAAATAATTGACTTCTTTTTCTAAAGAGTATTTAAAAGTAATAGAAGCCTCTAGTCCTTTGATTAAATCTATTAAAGTACATTTATTAATAACTTCTTTACAAGTATTAGAATAAGCTCTAATTAGACCACCTGGCCCTAATTTAATTCCACCAAAGTATCTTATTACTACTACTAAAACATTAACTAAATCATTACCTTCTATTATCTTTAAAATAGGAATACCTGCTGTCTTATTAGGTTCACCATCATCACTGAATCCCTTATCATTAATTAAGGTAAAGGCATAACAATAGTGAGTAGCAATTTTATATTCTTCTTTTAATTTATTTAAATTATTCTTTACATCATCTTTAGACTCTATAGGGATAATAATTCCTATAAATTTAGAGTTCTTAATAGTAGTTTCATATATTTCTTTATTTAAAATACTTTTCATAATAAGTTCCTTTCATTTTTATTATAACTTAATTTTACACTTATGGAAAACAAAATGTAAATAAGATACTTGCATTACCTCTATATTTTGATTTATAATTTAGTTATAAAGATAAGATAAGTATTATTCTTATCAAGTTGGTTATATTAAGTATTAAGGAGGAGTAAAAGCTGAGTAACGGACAGTTTTAGTAAAAGTGTTGAAAAATAAAGGAAAAGCAGATAGAAAAGTCCGACCAATAATATATGATTTGGTAACAATGATGATAAAATTAGAAAAAGTGTAACTTTTGGTATTATAAGTTACACTTTTTAGTATAAATTAAAGCACGACAAAAAGAACTTTAGTAGTTTAAAAATTTTTTAAATATCATAAAGAGTAAAAGAAAAGGGAAGCCTAATGTATTTCGAGGAATTAAAGGCAAGATGAAATAAAGTGAGTCCTGTATTAAATAAAGACATCACTCTTTTCTTTACTCTTATACCATTTTCTATAAAATATTTATGAGTAGTAATTT
>CAMMQC010000030.1 GCA_946498975.1 uncultured Mycoplasmatota bacterium | reverse complement strand
TTCATATCTAGCACTTAAATTGTACCACATTTTTATTTTCCGAACAACTCTAATATTTATTTGTGTTAATAATTCTGTTATAGTATTGCACCAAGTTACATAGTACCTATTACCTATTTTTTCTTGTTCAAAATCATCACTTAAACTACCTAACTGTATATGAGCTAAAAAAGCAAAATCATCACAAATAGCATAAAGTGCAATACATGTAGCTAAACTATCAGTATAAAGAGCTCTTATCTTCTCATCAGTAACTGCATAATCACTCTGATATACACATTCTACTTGATTTGCTAAAAGATTATCAAAATTATTTTTTATCAAAAAATCAGTTATTACTTGTTTATCATATCCCATAATATGTATCATTCCTTTCTAAAATCACCTATATTATAATCATTATAATATTTTTATTTCAAAAATCTCCATGTGTAATTTATACACTTATTATAACTAAGCAAAGGGAGAAAAGCAAATATTATTGGCTATAATTAAAGAAACTAAAAAACTTATATAAGCACTAAAGGAGTCGATTTCGACTCCTTTTAAAGTTGTACTATTCTTTAATTATTCTCTTACTACAATAATATGTAATTAGTAAGTATCCTCCATATATTACTACAAGTAGTAATGCAGTTAGTATTATTGCCAGTAATAAACTTTCATTACCAAATGTTTCTAAGATATAATTACAAAACATAATACCAAAGATTGAATGGATAATTGCAATTACAAGTGGTGCTAAGAAGAATATAGCTATCTGTCTAAATAAAGCTTTATTAATAAGTTTTTCATCAGCACCTATTTTTCTTAACATCTTAAATCTTTCTTTATTTTCTGTCGCTTCACTTAACTCTTTTAAAGCAAGTATCGCAGCACTACTTATTAAAAAGATTACACCAAGATATAGACCAATAAATGTTACTAAGGCACCAAGACCTACACTACCTTCATATATAGAAAGTCTTGTACCAGCACTTATTGTTGAACCAATATTTAACAAAGCATCACTTTTACTTAATAATAAATCTTCTATTTCTTGTTTTTCTTCTTCTGTATCAGCTTTATAATTAGCGTACATATACTCATCTTCTACTGTTAAATTACTAACAGCATCATCTGGTACAATAAAGACACCAGCATTAATATGACTATTAGATATCACTAAAAAACCATCCTTACATTTATCATACTTAGGATAATATGTCTTACCATCAATAATAATAGGAGTATTTAATCCTAAGGCAGCATTTCTAACACTTACCATATTATCATAATCTGCAATTACTAGATATTCATCAGAGTCTAAAGTATAAGTATCAAGTCCTAGTAGTTTGGCAGCTTTATTATAATCACTAACAGTAACAATCTCTTCTACAGCATCATATGTCATAAATGGATATTTTTCTTCCATATAACTATAAGTACTACCTAAAGTATCTTTTAAAGTAAGATTAGGTGTTGTATAAGTATTAATACCTACTATATCTTTATAATAATTATTTATATTAAATCCTACACTATTTAAATCATCTTCTATACTTATATAAGAGTTATTTATCTGCTCTTCACTATATCCATACTCTTCTATAAACTCTCTTGGTATATTTTTAGTTTTTAAAAGTTGAATATCAATAGGTGCTAGTTCTTGTAAGTTAGATGTCATAGCATTTTTCATAGACATGCAACTAGAAAAGACACAGATTGTTACAAATAACATTAAGCATATAACAGTCATAGAAAATACTGTTGTATTGATCTTACTACTAAACTGTTTTATCGTAAAACTATTTAGTCCTTTATAATAGAACTTCTTAAAATGTTGTAATACTCTTAAGACAAGTCCTGATAATGAGAAAAATAGTAAAAATGTTCCTACAGCACCAAGACCTATTGGTAAAAATATTTGCCAAGTTTCTCTTAAGTTTTCTACATTACCTGTTACTTGATAATAAGCATATCCTAACATAACAACTGCTATCACAAAGATAACTATACATAGATATGGATTCTTTAATTTAACAGTTTCCGTCTTTTTATTAGCATTTATTAAATCTATTAACTTACACCGTGATACACTAATAGTATTAAATATCATAACAAGTAAGTACATTATACCAAAGTAAATTATTGTCTTAATAATTGCATTAGTACTTATAACAAAGGTAAATTCTGTAAGGTCTGCTTCAAACATATTAGCAACGATAACACTCATAACTTGTGATAAGGCACAACCAAGTACTAGTCCTACAACAAGTGATAATAATCCTATTAAGAATGTTTCTACTACTAGTATTTTAGAAATCTTTCCTTTACTCATACCAAGAGTCATATAAATACCAAACTCTTTATTTCTTCGTTTCATTAAAAATCTTGAAGCATAAATTATAAGAAAACCTAGAACAAAAGAAACAAAGACAGATACACCACTTAACATATTTAACATTAAATCTATTATATCTCTAGTACTTTCAGATACTTTCATCATAGCAGTTTGACTATCTATAGCATTAAAAACATAGAATATAGCAACACCAAGAACAAGGGTAAAAAAATAGATAGCATAATCACTAACACTTTTTCTTATATTTTTAAAAGCTAGTTTAAAGAGCATCATTTAAATCCCCTCCTAAAAGGGTAACTACATTTATAATCTCATCAAAGAACTCTTTTCTAGTTTTTTCACCCCTTATAATTTCATTAAATATCTTACCATCTTTAATAAAGATTACACGTTTTGCATAACTAGCAGTAAA
This sequence comes from uncultured Mycoplasmatota bacterium, assembly GCA_946498975.1. Lineage (GTDB taxonomy): Bacteria > Bacillota_I > Bacilli_A > RF39 > UBA660 > Onthousia. The sequence goes on along the minus strand of CAMMQC010000030.1, from coordinate 17,687 downwards.
AGCATCGTGAGTAACCATTAAAATAGTAGCTTTTAACTCATCATTTAAGTAATTAAAACTATCAAGTAGCATCTTACTAGACTTAGAGTCTAACGCTCCAGTAGGTTCATCTGCAAGTATAAGCTTAGGCTCTGTTATAATCGCTCTAGCACTAGCAACTCTTTGCTTCTCACCACCACTCATTTGATATGGGTATTTGTTTAGAATATGAGTTATTCCTAGTTTTTTAGCAGTATCTTTAATAAGTTTATCTATCTCTTGATATCCTTTATCTTGTATAGAGAGGCTTAAAGCAATATTCTCATAAGCAGTTAAGGTATCTAAAAGATTAAAGTCCTGAAAGATAAAACCTAACTCTTCCCTTCTAAACTTATTTAAATCATTACCTTTTAGTTTAGTGATATCTACTCCATTCATATAAATATGACCTGAAGTTACTCTATCAATAGTAGAAATACAGTTAAGTAAAGTTGTTTTACCACTACCGGATGATCCCATAATAGCGACAAATTCACCTTTACTTACTTCAAAAGAAATATTATTAATCGCTTTAGTTAAACCACTTCTTGATCCATAATACTTCTCAATATTATCAATCTTTAATAAATTTGACATAATTTTTCCTCCTCACACAAGAAAATATACTACTATTTATGTCTTTTGTCGTTCGTTTAACCTTACAGAACCTTACTTTTTTGTAAGATTAGAAAAGATGTACTTATATTATACATCTTTATACTTCGCAATAAAATGAGTTCCATAAACAATCTTTACCTTATCTCCTGCTTGATATATTTTATTGTCACCTGTATTTAACCACCCTATAAAATTCTTTTTCTTTTTAGGCTCTTTTAAAGTATAGAAACTGTCTTCTTTATATAAGAATAAATCTTTATTAGCACTTGTTACTATATCATCACTAGTTGTAACCATCCAAATATTATCACCATAACTATCTTTCATAATAGGCTTAGTATTATTTACATTAAGCAATTTAATAAGATAACCTGCATCTAGTAATCCTTTATTAAATACATTCTTTGCTTCACCCATTCTATAACCCATAAAGAGATATTTTAGAAAATATAAAGCCCATTCTTCGTATGATTATATTTATAACAATGAAAAAGAAGTGAATTATTCTATGTTTGAACATTCCACTTCTAATCTTCCTGGTTTATATTCTAATCACAGTCTTTCTAAAGCATTGCATAGTGTTATTGACTATTAATTATGCTTTCCGATAAATTTAGACTCTGTCCAAATTTGATTAGAAGTTATTTTACGTTATTTTACCAAATCATAGAACCTCTTCTTATATATTGTACAGAAAACATAAATTTATTCATTTTTTAAATGTAAACTCTATTTTATGTCCAAATTTTTCACATAACTATCTACATTAGTATTACCTCATTTAGATCACTTTTATTAATATCTTTATCATTATCACAAATTGCAACTAGTAATACCATTTTTTATTCACTAACTATTATTTAGCAACTTAATTTATATTAGTTGTTACACTTTCATTCATTTGATAAGGAATGCTACTAATATAGCACACCACAGCTCACAAACTTCCCTTCTTATGAGTTATAATATATTGAGATTTAACTTTTTTGTTTACCAACAATATAAGGTTTTTTCTTTACAAAAGCATGACTTTTTTTATCATAACATATTGATTTAGAATCATTATAAATAAATCTATCATCTATATCTAATTTTAATTTTTCTTCCAAATCTAAAATTTCATCAAAGCTATCTACTAATATAGCACCTTTCAAACGAAGCATTCCATATGCAGACGACGCATTGTATCCTTTAAAATTATTAATTACATAACATCCTTCTAAATTGCAATCATACAAAGAATCAACTTTTTGAGGATTTATTCTTGCTTTTGTGTTATTTAAACTTGAGGCAGCAAGAGAAGCACCTGTAAAATCTACAGAACTTAAATCTATACCTCTAAAATCTATCATATAAAAATCCTTTTCTAAAATTCTATCAAATGCAGTACCATATAAAAATGTACGTTTAGACAATTCTTCAAAAGTAGTTGCAAAAAAATTCTTCATTGTAGAAAAATTACCCAAATATGAAAAATCAATTTTTTCTTCTTTTAGAAAATCATCATTTAAATTAAAATACATAGTTGAAATTATCTTACCAATAAAATTTAAAAATTTAGTTCTATCTTCTTGATCAACAAAATCTTTTAATATTAAATCTGGATTTTTTCTAGTTCTGTAATAATTTTTAATAGTAAAAATATAATTAATTTCATAAAGTTCTGATAAAATATCTTTTGTATAATTGCCATCAATATCTATTATATTATTAAGAATAGATGTACATATATAGTTAAAATACCTTTTTCTAATATTACTTAAAATATTATTATTAACCTCCATTATATCGTTTTCAGATTCTTTTTCTTCTATAACAATTTCTTCTTTTTTATTATTATCTGGAACAAAAAACTTCTCTATAATATCTTTTAGGTTATAGCAATCTATATTTCCATTAAATACTATATTTTCATTTTCTAAAAATCTCATAACACTGTTCTTTAAATAATTATTTTTCTTTAAATCATTATATTCTTCTAAATAATCATATTTATTGTCTTTATAATCCTTAAGTATCTTCTTCAAAATTAAATCATAATATTTAATAACTACTTTTTCTTGAATATCTACATCATAAATATATTCAAGAATATTTTCTACATTATTGTATACTAAATAAAAAGTTTCATCTATATTGATATCTAAATCCCAATTTTCAGTTATATCCATAAGAGATAAAAATAATATACACCAATTTAGTTTATTAGAAAGAAAATTAAGGTTAATACTTAACTCATATTCACTATCAACATTCACAGTTAAATGCAACTTTTCTTCAGGTATATTTAACTCACTTTTTTTATGCTTTTCATAATTATCAATTATAGTATCTAATTCATTATAATAGTTACTAACATCAATGCCATAAACTTTTATTCTATCTAATATACTTTTTAAATAATTAATTTCCTTAATATTTTCTATTTGAATACTATCCACATAAATCACTCCAAAACCAAAAGTTTAAATATATTCTAATGTAAAAATAACCATTTATCAATAAAATTAAGATACATTATAAAAATCTTTCTTATAAATCGTAATAATAACTTTAGTATATTCATTTACTTTAGAGTCAATCTCTATTTTATGGCCAAGACTTTTACATAACTCTTTACATAAATAAAGTCCCATACCTGTAGATTTAGAACTAAGAGTTCTACCATTATTACCTGTAAAAGTCTTATTAAAAACTCTTGGTAAATCACTTTTACAAATACCTTTACCATTATCATAGATTGTAATAGTAACATAATCATCAAAATCTTTCCCAATTATCTCTATAATAGAATCTTTATCTTTTTTATATTTAATACTATTACTAACAATCTGATTAATAATAAACTCTAACCATTTAGAATCTGTTAATACTTTTAAATTACAATTATCTACTTTAAAGTCTATACCTAAGGCAAGTAAATCATCTTTATTTCTTAATGCTACATTTTTAATAATAGTATCAAGATTCCACTCTTTAATTAAATAATCATTATTAGCATTTTCACATCTTACATAATAAAGAATTTGTTCTACATCATCCTCTATTCTCTTTAATTCTCTTAATGTATTTTTATCTTTTCTATTAATTAAAGTAAGACTTGCAAGAGGAAGTTTAACTTCATGTATCCATAACTCTATATATTCTTTAAAGTCCTCTTGTTTATTTTTTAGTTTACTAATCAAATCGTGTTCATTTTTATTAACTTCATCTAAAACATCATAAAGTATCTTACCTTCTAAAAAGTTAGGAACAAGAACCATCTCTATTAAAAGATATTTTTTATCTAAAGTATTTAATTTATCAAGTAATTCATTATAAAATTTTCTTTTTCTAAAATAATCAAAAAATAAAATGACGAAAAAGATAACAATAGTAAAAACAATTATAAAGATAATGATACTACTAGATAGTTTTAAAGCGATTAAGAATAATATTAAAATAATTATATAAATAATAAAGATTAAAAAGGCATATAGTTTATCTTTTAAATAAGTACTTAGTTTCATTTTAATAAATAACCTTCTCCCTTTCTTGTAACAATAACGTCATCGTATCCCATCTCATAAAGTTTTCCTCTTAATCTACTAATATTAACTGTCAAAGCATTATCATTTATATAAAGATCACTATTCCATAAATAACTCATTAAATCATCACGATTTACTATATTTCCTCTATTATTTAAAAGATAAGTAAATATTAACATTTCATTTTTAGTTAAATAAAACTCATTATTATCTTTAACAACAATACCTTTATTAGGATATATCTTTAAATCATCATACTCTAAATAATCAAAGCTTTTCTTCATTCTCTTAAAGATATTATTAATTCTAAGTAATAGTATTGTAGGGTTATAAGGTTTAGTAATATAATCATCTGCTCCATAACTGATAGATAATACCTCATCTATAGTTTTATTACTACTAGTTAGCATAATAACTGGAGTATTTACTTTATCATCACGAAGACTTTTAAGTAATACCTCTCCATTTAGATAAGGAATATTAATGTCTAAAAGGATTAAATCTGGATTAAGTTTAATAATCTCTTCTTTACTGTTTTTAAAGTCTGCTAACACTAATACCTCATATCCTGAATTAGATAATAAATTAGACAGCTCTTCTCTTAAAGTTTCATCATCTTCTACAATTAATATTTTTTCCATAAATTTCACCCAATAATAGAATATCAAAAAAAATAACTTTATGCATTAAAATTATTGATTATTAACCAATATTAATGTATATTATTTGTAGAAGAAGTGGGTATCATACCTCGGTATAATGCTGGGGCATCCACTTCTTTTAATTTTTCCTTGCATATATTCTGTGAATTATGATATATTAGTGGTAAGAGAAGTGGGTGTATAACCTCGGTTTATAGCTGGGGAATCCACTTCTTTTAATTTTGTACTATAAATTATAAATTTAGAATTACTTTCTAATATATCAATAATGACCATAAAATAATATTCATTACAAATAATATACTTAATAAAATAATGCCATTTATTTTTTAACTTATGCTTTTTATTCTGACCAACCTTTTTCTCATCACGAGTTGCATAATGTGATGCATTTGAAATTAAAGATATATAATCATCACTAAAAGCAATATCTTGTCTTGTATTATATGCATTTCTACATTCAAATTTATCTGAGTGCTGATATGCTTTATAATTCTTTCTAGTTGTTTGATTAATCAAAGCCTTTATCTCTTCCCCATTCAGAAGATAAGATATTTCTTTACCCTGATACTCTTGTTTAAAGAGTTCATTTATATACTCTTCCCTTTCTTTCCTAGTATATTTGTCTAAATTTTCATCAAGCTCATATATTTCTATCGAGCCAACTTTTTTCATGCTCATAAATGTTCCTCCTCATATATATAATTAACGAGAAACATTTTTTTGCTCTAAAAATTAAAAAGATACCTATATTAAAGTATCTTTGAAGTTTTTACTAATTGGATGTTTAATTATTATTATGATTTATCAAAATTGTTTTGACAGGCTATGGTTAAAATGTTATATTAATATCGAGTAGTGCCAGGGAAACTTTAGAAGTCCCTGGTCATTTTATTTATAATTAAAATTTATATTCTTCTAATTCTTTACCATCCTCATCATAAAGTGTAGCCTCTACATCGCTCATATATAAAACCTGCATATCAGGATTATCTAGACTATAACCTGCTTCTTCTAAATCATCAAACTCGTTTAAGAATTTAGATTTAACATTTGTATTACTGCTATCATCTATTAATTTACAGTTTATCCTAAGCCAGTTCTCTCCATCGTAAGCGACAATGCAAACATTGTTATTTTTATCTATTTGCTTAGAAACATTTTTATGTTTACTAGTCAAAATATAAATCTTATCATCATATATAATTGGTACTCCAAAGGGCCTACAACTTGGTTTATCTCCATCAATAGTACTTACATAATTAACTTCTGTTTTTAATAAAAACTCATAGGTTTCTTTCATTAATTATCACTCTCCAATTTCTTTTGAAAACCTCTTTCTTCTTGGTTTTCTTTTTTATTGACATTATTAAATAATGTTAACATTCCTAATCTAGGAAATATTGTTCCTCTTAAATCTTTATGGGCTTCAGTTAAAGGCATAATATCTATAACATATGGCCAATTAAAATATTTAGATGCTATATCTGCTTCAAATCCTGTAAAAATTTCTTTATATTTTTCTCCTTCTTTTTCAAAAATATAATTTATTTCAGTTTCTTTATCCATAGGTCCAAAATCCGTAACTTCACTTGAAACCCATTTAAATCTTGCTAAATATAAATTATCAGTATTATAACTCTCTTTCATAATATATATATCTTTATTTTTCTTTTACCGAACATAAACTATCTCCTCCTATTTTATATTAAATTTATTCTAGCACATCTATTAAGTTTTAGAAAGATTATTTTAACTACAATTTTCTATTCCTAATATCTCTACATTATAAGTATTATCTCCTACTTTATAAGTTACTCTATCTCCTACTCTTTTACCATAGATTGCAGAACCTAAAGGACTATTAATGGTAATACTATTATCATCTATATTACTATTAATATCACCTGTTATTATATATTCTTCAACCGAATCATCTTCTATAAATAATAACTCTACTTTCGTATTAAGACTAACTGTTCCATTAGATTCTTTATCTACAATAACTATATCCTTTAACATGCTTTTCTTTTTATTATACTTTTGAAATAGTTCTGCTTCCCTTTTCATAGTCTCTTCATAAGCAAAGTTATCATGCCAACCATCTCCATAAGCATCATCACTTGCATAAATACTCATAAGTTTAGCATTCTCATCTATTTCCTTTTTAATATCTTCAAGACTCTTTAAATAATTTTCATAACCTACTTTATCTAAATATATCTTACTCATAAATAATAAGCTCCTCTCTCGCTCTTGTACAAGCGACATAGTAAAGATATTTATTCTTCTTGAAAGACTCATCACTATCTACTATGATAACACTATCAAACTCTAGACCTTTAGCAATATAACTTGGAACTACTACTAAATCTTTAATAAATGATTTAGACTCTTCTGTTAGTAAACTAATATTTAAATCATCTTTTAATAAGTCATAGATAACTTCTGCTTCCCTATCTTCTTTAGTAATAATAGCAAGTGACTTATATGTATTAGTAAGTGTTTTTATATCAAGAAGTAATGATTCTTTAATATCTTTAGGTTTTCTAATTATTACATCTTTATTATTACTCTTCTTAATTGCATTAACATAATCTAAATTTAATATCTTATTAGTATATTCTATTATTTCTTTAGTAGATCTATAAGTCTTTAATAATTCTAAATAATTACTATCATTAAATATCTCTTTTAATTCTTCAAGAGTTTCATATTTATAATAAGGATTAATATTCTGATTAACATCACCTAATATTGTAAAGTCAGCTTTCTTAAACATCTCTTTAATAATCACATATTGTAAATAATTATAATCTTGTGCCTCATCTATAACTACTTGTTTAATATAATTATTATAAGGAAAGCCAAAGAGTTTACCTTTTAAGTAAGATACAAGTAAGGCATCATCATAACCTATTACTTTAGTATTTTTAATCTCTAATTTATATTTAGCATAACTACTATTAAAGAAGTCTTTATAAATATCTTTAATATTTAAAGACACATTAATATTATCTTTAATTAATTTTCTAATTGTGCTTTTTCTCTTAAGAGGAGTTCCATAATACTTTAATGATAGATACTTAGATGCTTCATCAATTCTCTCGACTAAAGGAAATCTACTATATTTATCTTTAATTAAGTAATTTAACTCATCTTTACTAACTTCATTTATTTTGTCAAGTTCTATATCATTAATAACTTTAAAGTTCTTTAAAAAGGCATTAATATAATTATCTAAATCTCTTATAATCTCTTTACTTTGTTTATATCTAATAATCTCTACATCATATTTTTCCCCTTTATAGTATTTACCAATAAATGATGGAAAACTCTCTATATTTTTATATTCTTTTAAGAAATAACTTAAATAATCACTAAAAGTAGTTTCTAATGTATTCGCTTCTCCTAACTCTGGTAAGACATTAGAAATATATTCTGAAAATATCTTATTAGGAGAAAAGATTAAAACATTATTAGAACTTAAGTTTTTAATACGATATAAAAGGAAAGCGATACGATGTAAAGCAACTGATGTTTTACCAGAACCAGCAATACCTTGTACTATTAAATTATGATCATCTAAATTACGGATTATCTTATTCTGTTCTGCCTGAATAGTATTAACAATATTTTTCATCTTTTCATTATCAGTAGTAGCGATTACTTTTTGTAATAGTTCATCATCTATATTTAGAGAATTATCAAAAACACTAATAAGTTTTCTCTTATCTATTATATATTGCCTTTTCTTTAAGAGATTACCTTCATGAGTAAATTCATCTGCTTTATATTTACATGGCCCCACTTCATAATCATAAAATAAACTACAAATAGGACTTCTCCAGTCATATAAAATATTATCATAGTTTTCATCTTTTAAATAAGTTAAAGCCATATAAATATCATAAGTATTACCTTCATTATCTTTATAGATGAAAGATGCAAAATAAGGTTTATCTTTAATATTAATTAAAGACTTATAATATTTTCTTTTACTAAGTACTCTTAAAGCTTCTAAGCTATCTGCAGCCATTACTTGATTAAACTCGGCACTATCAAAAGATGATTTATCCTCATAATTAAGTTTTCTAAAATTAATAAGTTCTTCTTCTTTTAGAAATAAATCACTACTAGACTCTTTAATTTCTTTATCTAGTTTAACTAAAACATCATGTAACTTTTTCTTTTCTTTTTTCAACTCTTCTTTACTAATAGACACATTATCCCTCCTCACTAATTAGTAAAGTTCTTTGAAAACGAAGAAAACCCGCATAAATTAATATGCAGTTAAATTAAATTTAAGTTTTAAGCATAAACGTCAATAAGAATATATCAAATAAATGTTGTTTTGTAAATAGTTTTTTAATCTATCCTTGGACTATATCTTTTCTTTCTCTTAGTTAATACCTTCTGTACTTTATCAAAAACATCATACTCATCTTTATGACTTCTTGCAATATCTAAAAGATATTCCCTCTCATATCCTTCTTTTTCTAATGCTAACTTTTGTATCTCACGCCAGTCACTTTGAGTCTTATCCATAACTCCTAAAGCCCCTTTAGAGTTATATGAATAATCACTATACTCTCTTACTTGTTTTCTTTCTGTAATAAACTTATTTATATATAAAGCTGATATTATCTCTTCACTTAAAGATTCAGGGGTATTATCAGTAACATTTCTATCAATATAATTTAAATTATATTTAGTACATAAGTTATATAGTGAATCATTAAAAGATATTACTAAGTTCTTAATCTCTTCCAAAGAATCAGGAATAGGAGCATTTAATACATAAATATCACTTTTATCATTAATAGATAAGATATTATAAAAGTTTCTTTCTATACCTTTCATAACATTACTTAATGTTTTCTTACTCTTAATCTTACTTAAAGTATAGTCATAGTCTTTAGGAGCATTAACCCCATCAAAGTCTATTTCTCTTTTTAAATTACTATAACCACTAGAATAAATTATTATAGGAGAAGATGCTTCTTCTAAAACTGAAGTAATATGAGTAATATCATCATCCATATTAACAAGATTTTTAAAAGTAGATAAATAACCAATTTTTCCTAAAACTTTAGGTAAGTGTCTATTTACCATAAATTTTTCTAGAGATAAAACACTGCTATAAACTTTAGATAGTTTTATCTCTTCTATACTTAAATTACTCTTTAAGTAATAATTAATATGTTCTGTTTTATTCATTAAAGGTGAAAAGCAATCAATAATAGTAGACTCTAATTCTTCACTTCTTAAAATATCTGCTAGATTATCTAGTAAAGATTTCTTAAAAAAAGAACTAGCATTAGATACTACCTCTAAATCATTAAAACCTATTATAGTTAATTCATCTTTATAATAATTTCTTAATTCAGCAAGTTTTTCACTATCCATAAATAGATTCTCCTCCATTTACCGCATATTATAGTACATAATGGCTCAAATGTAACGATACCACCAGTTAACTATATTTATTTAAAATATTCATCTTCTAATTTTTTTACATATTTTTCTTTTTCATTTTTAACTTCTTCATAATCCATGCAATACCTTTGTAAAAAGCACAATGCTAATGTCATTTGTAATCTATTATATTCTTTGTAATGCCACTCAAAATAATATTTAATAGCATCTTCATAAGTTAAACAAGGTGATTTTACTGGAATATTAAAATATACATCATTAAAACCACTTATACTATGTGTTTTGCTATTATTACTTTCAGCATATAAAATTAAAGTTTCTTCTGTTGATGTGGGACCTAATCCATATATTGCCTCAAATTCAATAGGTGATTCACTCTTATCAAATTTTACATAAAACTTGATTTCTTCTTTATCAAAAGTTCCCTTCATAGTAAATTTCTCCTCCTTTTTAACAATATTATAGATTAAAAGTATAAAAAGTCAATAATTATTAAAACTATATAAGAAAGGAAGTATCGTCTAATGCAAATAAATTTAGGCTATGTAGGTAATCCTCCTACTCTTTTAGATATATACTCACATAATTTAACTTTTAAAGAATTTTCTAAATATGATAATAATAAAGGAATAGATTTATTAACTGAAAGAATAAAGTTAAATTTTAAAAACTTTAAAAAGGTCTTAAAGTATAATTATGATAATAAGATTAAATTCTATCGTATGACTCATACTATGTTTCCCCTACTTACTCATCCAAGTGTAAATATTGATTATAAAGAAGTATTTAAAGATGATTTTAAAATACTAAAGGAAACTATAAGTAAGTATAATATTAGAATAGATACACATCCTGACGAATTTTGTCTATTAACAAGCGAAAAGATAAGTGTTACTCTTAATAGTATGGAAATACTAAAGTTTCACTTAGAGATATTTAAACTATTAGGTATAAATGGTAAGTGTGTATTACATTTAGGTAGTTCTAAACCAACTAAGGAAGAAGCATTAAATAGGTTTAGAGATAATTTTAATAAACTTTCTAAAGAGTTAAAGAGTTTAATAGTCCTAGAAAATGATGATAAGACTTATACCGTAACTGATACTTTATTAATATGTGAAGAGTTAAATATACCAATGGTATTAGATTATCATCACTTTATTTGTAATCACCTAAAAAACGAAAGAATAGATAAACTATTACCTAGAATTATAAAGACCTGGGAAAATACTAATCTTAATCCTAAAATGCACTTTTCTTCTTCCTTAAATTCTAAACAAAAAAGAAATCATAGTACTTATTTAAACTATAATTCCTTTATAAAGTTTCTTAAATTACTAAAACCTCTTAATACTGATATAGATATTATGTTAGAAGCGAAAGGTAAGGATGAAGCTTTATTTAGATTAGTAAGACAACTTAAGTTTTATAAAGATTTTAAAGTAAAAGGAACTACTATTATTCTATAAGAAAATAATTTCCTTTAGGAAAAGTAATAATAACTTTAGTATATTTTAAATAAACTGACTCTATTTTAATATCAATACCAAGTTTATCACATAGTTTCTTTGTAAGATAAAGTCCTATACCACTAGCATTCTTTTTATTTCTATTACTACCAGTAAAACCTTTATCAAATATTTTAGATATATCAGATTCTTTTATCCCTACTCCATTATCATATATTTCTAACTTTATATTATTTTTATTATTAATTCCTTTAATTCTAACTAACCTATTCTTTTTATTTTGATATTTTAAGGAATTACTAAGTATTTGACTAATTATAAAGTTTAACCATTTAATATCAGTATAAACTTTTAAATCATCTAAATCCTTTACTTCTACTTTAATATGATAATTAAGTAAATAATTCTTATAATCTAATAATACTGGATGAACAAGATCTGCAAGAGTTACTTCTTTAATAAAATAATCTTTTTCTACAACATCACTTCTTGTATAAAATAACATTTTATCTACTAGTCTACTAATCTTTAAAACTTCTTCTTTCATTTTTTCATCATTATTATTATCTGCATATAGAGATAAAGCAGAAATTGGTGTTTTAACTTCATGAATAAAACTATCTAAGAAATCAAGATATTCTTCTTTAGAATTTTCTACATCACTTAATTTATCATTTAAAGCTTTACAAGCCTTATCTAGCACATAGTAATAGGCTCTATTCTCTAAGTTCTTAGGTTTATCTATCACTTCTTTAATTAGATATTTTTCATCTAAGGAATCTACTAGATTAACTATTTTCTTATATCTTTTCTTAATTAATAGATAACTAATTAATAAAGAGATAAAGATAAAAACAATTATTAGAATAGCAAGTAAGATAACAACACTAGAATCAATTCCTATTAATAATAGATATATACTAAGTAATAAAGTAAAAACTAAGCTTATTATTATATAAAATATCTTTTCTTCTAAATACTCTAAAAACATCATAACTTATAACCAACACCTCTTACTGTCTTAATAAAATCATCTAGTCCTATATCTCTTAATTTATTTCTTAATCTATTAATATTAACTATTAAGATATTCTCATCTAAATAAAATTTATCATTCCATAAATACTCTATTAACATATCTTTACTTAAGATATTAGGATAGTTTAAGAATAAATAATACATAAGTAAAAATTCATTTCTAGTTAGTTCTATCTCTTTATCTTGATATTTAATAAGAGATAAATGTAAATCTAATATTACCCCATTTACTATAAGTTCTTTATGATTTTTAGGATTAACTTCATCTAAACATTTTCTAATCTTAAGTAGTAATAACTCTTTATTATAAGGTTTAGTAATAAAGTCATAGCCTCCACTATTTAAACTCTTTATCTCATCTTCTAAAGTATTTCTACTAGTAACAAAGATAACTGGTTTTAAAGTAACTTTTTTAAGCTTTTTAATTACTTCATAACCATCAGTATTAGGTAAATTAATATCTAATAGAATTAAATCAGGATTTATATCTTTAATAGATTTTTCTATATCAAGAAATTCTTCTATACTACTAACACTGTAATTATTATTAGTGAGTAATATAGATAACTCTTCTCTAATAGTTTTATCATCTTCTATGATTAATATCTTTTCCATTATTAACCCTTGCTTTCTTTAATCTTTTAAAAGAAACAGTTGAACTTTCATAGTCAGTTTCTTTTATACTTTCATAATCTACAAATAAAAGTCCTTCATTATCATCAAAAGGAATGGTATCTCTCAAAATACCACAACCATTGCGAAAATCACCTAGAGCATTAACTTCATTATATTTCTCTTTTAAATTTTTTTCATCTTTTATAGTATCTATATCTACATATCCATTACCTATTTTAATTAATAAGACATTTTCTTTATAGGGAACACTAATAACATTAGTTCCAAATTTTCCAGGACTAAACTCTTTTCTTACAGTCATCTTCTTATAAATATCTCCTATACATAGAGAAGTCACTTTAATGTTCATATCTATCACTCCAATATTTATTTTATATAGGTATAACTCTTAAGTCAATATCAAAGTATAGCGTAGAAGACACTATAAAAGATGAGGGTTAAGGGTTTACCAACTAATATATAGAGTATGAATTCTTTTATATTAATATTACTAATCCCTGCCACATAACATAGTAAATCATCAGGCGCTCCTGGTATTAAGATGCCCAAAAAGAAAATCTTTTTAAAGGTATTATTTCTAATATAGTTAAGATATTTATCTACTAAAGACTTATCAAATAGTTTATAAATTATGTTAAGCCCATACTTTTTAGATAAGGAATAAGATATAACACTACCAATAGATAAACCTAGATAATTATAGATAAAGCCTTCAAGAGGACCAAAGGCAAGAACTCCGGCAAGACAAGATGCTCCTCCTGGAATAACAGGGAAAACTACTTGAAAGGCTTGTAAGAATAAAAAGAATAAGGATGCGATAAATCCTAAAGACTTCATATAGGAAACAAGTATCTCTTTATCTTCTAAAAGTCCTAATTTAACTGCATAAACTATAAAACAAACAAGAAAAATAGTAATAATAATTGTTACTATTTTGATTAATAATTTACTATTTTTCATTCTAGTACTCCAAACATCTTTTAAATGAGAAATAAGAGACTAAATAATAGATTAGATAGATTATTAAAAATAATCCAGAACTTAAGAAGATAAATGATAAGTAAGAGGTATTACTAGCAAGGAATGGGGCAAAGATATGATTTAGACTTGTACTAATAGAAAAGTTAATAATAAATGGAAGTATTACCGGGAATAAGAAATAAACTAATAATTGTTTTCTAACTGTCTTTAAGATAGTTCTTTTAATTAGTCCTAGTTTATTTAAAGTATCATAATACTTCTTATAAGTAACGGCATCATTAATACTTTGAACAGCGATAATAGTACCAGTTACTACTGTAAAGATAAAGGCTAGATAAAATAAAGTAAAGTCCATAATAGCCATAACAGATTTATTCATAGCCATATAATAACCTTTTACAAAGACATTAGCAGAAGCATAACAATAAGTTGTTCCTGTATCAGAATCAGTTTCACAAATATCTTTATTTAAAATATTAATTAGTTCATTGTTTAACTCTTCTTCAGTCTCTTCTTTAGTATCAACTACTAAAGTATCGAATTCTGCTTTTAAACTATCAACAATATCATCAGGTACAACAATAACAAAACCATTACCATAAGACCAACTAGAAGTATAATAAGTATCAGTAACACCCTTCAATTTTAAAGACTTATCTCCTACTTTAATAGTATTAAGCTTATCTTTTATATCCATAATACCATTATAAACACTACTAGATGAATGAATATAATATTGATTAGATTTTAAAGTAATAGGATCTCTTCCTTTAAGTTCTAATAATTTATTATAATCACTTAGTCTTAAATAAGTATCAGTACCTCTCCAACCCTGATAGTCATAAGATAAGTTATCATTAACATAGTTTATATCATTAAAGTATTCGTGATAAGTAAATACCTCATCTATTTCATAATCTTTCTTAATATGATTTATATATTTATCAAAATTCTCTTCATCATCAATAACTGTAACATCATATGGAGCGGACATATCTAGTTGAATATCAAATATTTCATTAAACATTAAAGAGAATGTTAAAGATACAAGAGTAAGAGTTATTAATAAAGATAGAGTTCCTAAAGATTTTTTCATAGTTTTAACTTTAGCATTAAACTGTCTTATGACAAAGAGATTATCTTTATTATATTTAATTTTCTTACGCTTTAAAACAAAAGATAATAGGAATTCTGCAAAAGATGATATGAATAAGTAAATACCTACTATTAACATTATAATAGATAATAACACTAATAAAGTATCAGGCTCTATTCCTACAGCTTTAAACTCATTATTAAAGATTAATAGACCTCCTACAATAATGATTAAAGATATTATAAAAGAAATAACAGATTTCTTTTTATTAGACTTACTCTTTTCATTAAAAGAATCTAAGTATAATAAATCATGTATTTTAAGGCGTTTAATTCTTCTTTTAGATAAAAATAATACTACCAGATATATAAGTAAGAAATATCCTAAAGAAAGAAGAAAAGGCACTAAATAATCAGTATGTAATTTAACAGCATATGGAACGTTAAATATATTTAAGATTATGCTAGATATAATAGTACTAAGTAAAATACCTACAAAGAATGATAATATTAAAGATATAAACCCTAGTATTAAGTTTTCTAAAATAAACATAAGAGAGATATCTTTTTTACTTATACCAAGTAATAGATATAATCCAAACTCTTTACTACGCCTTTTAAAGATAAACTTAATCATATAATTAATTAGAAAGCCTAAGACAAAGCAAACTATTAAACTAACAAAAACAACCGCGATACGAAAGTTTTTCATCATATCGGCTAAATCAAGAATATCTTTAGAGTTAGAGATAAGATTAAAAGAAAACATAAGGGAAAATACTATAGTTATAGTAACTATATAAATTAAATAGTCTTTAATACTTCTTTTAGCATTACCTATAGCAAGTTTAAAAAGCATTAGTTAATATCTCCTCCAAGTAATGTTAAAACATCTATAATCTCATCATAAAACTCTCCTCTACTTTTATTACCTTTAATTATTTCATTGAAAATTTTACCATCTTTAATAAATAAAACCCTATTTGCAAAACTTGCTGAGAAAGCATCGTGAGTAACCATTAAAATAGTAACATTTAACTCTTCATTCATCTCTTTAAAAGTTTCTAGCAAGACTCTAGCATTACGAGAATCTAAGGCTCCAGTAGGTTCATCTGCAAGTATTAGTTTAGGATTATTAATAAGAGCCCTTGCACAAGCACATCTTTGTTTTTGTCCACCACTTACTTCATAAGGGTATTTATTAAGAATATCACTAATACCTAGTTTTTTACTAATATCTAATACTAAGTTATCTATTTTATCTTTATCTTCTTTATTGATTATTAAAGATAAGGCTATATTTTCTTTTATAGTTAGAGTATCTAGTAAATTAAAGTCTTGAAAAACAAAACCAAGATTTTTCTTTCTAAAGTTAGATAGTTCTTCTTCATTTAAATTAGTAATATCAACTCCATTAATAATAATATTACCACTAGTAACAGAATCTATTGTAGATATAGTATTAAGTAAAGTAGTTTTACCACTACCACTTGCTCCCATAATAGCTAAGAATTCATTATTACTAACGGTAAATGATATATTATTTAAAGCTTTAGTAATATTAGTATTATTACCATAATATTTTTTTAAATTATTAACTTTTAAAACTTCCATAGTATTTCTCCTTTCTTTACCACTATATCACAAAAAAACTGTAAATTTTATTACAGTTTTGTTAGGTATTACATTAACGTTGTTATTTGCTTTTTAGAAAGACCTGTGGCTTTCATTATATCTTTTATAGGCATACCTATTTTTAGAAGATTTTTAGCGATAGATTTTTTCTCATCTTTAGCACCTTCTTTTCTACCATCACTTCTAGCAGAATTAATCTCCATTTTATGAACTATCTCTTCATCATATATTGCACCAAATTCATCGTCTAATCCTAATTCTTTTAACTTTTCCATAATTATTTTACCCTCCTTTAAATCTCCTACTATTCTTTCCATTTCTTCATAAGATTCAGTTGTTGATATAATCTTCTTACTTAATTTACATTAGCATTGATACTTGTTTTTGTGATAAACCAGTATATTTACATACTTTAGGAATAGGTAATCCATCTTTAAGAAGATTCTTTGCAATAGATTTTTTCTCATTAGTAGCACCTTCTTTTCTGCCTTCTTTTCTACCATCACTTCTAGCAGAATTAATCTCCATTTTATGAACTATCTCTTCATCATATATTGCACCAAATT
>CAMMQC010000029.1 GCA_946498975.1 uncultured Mycoplasmatota bacterium | reverse complement strand
ATTGATTATATGTTAAGTTCAAACATAAAAGTTCGAACAGAAACGTCACTGGAGCGGATGAGGAGAATCGAACTCCCGTAGTCAGCTTGGAAGGCTGAGGTTCTACCATTAAACTACATCCGCATAAGTAAACATCAATTTGTATTGACATTTACAATTATATGAAAAGAAAAGGCTCTTGTCAACACTTTTTTGTAAATTTTATAGTGTTACACTAATATTTTCTTTTCTTTTGCCGCCACAAATATAATTTATAGGAATGTGATATGTCATCGCTAGTATAACTAGTTTATTAGTTGGAATCCTAGTTTTACCATCTTCATAATAAGAATAACTCGATTGTCTTATGTTTAAAACTTTTGCAAATTCTCTTTGTGTTTTCTTTAATCTTAGGCGATATCTTTTTAATTGATTTCCAATAAATTCTACACTTATATCTTTTTCATATATAATTTCACGTTTATCTGATGTTAAATTAAGCATGTATTCAACATTCGTATGGAAATATTTAGCTAGTTCTACTAATTTTTCTATTGGAAAATTAACATCACCTAATTCCCACATAGCGTAGGTAGTTCTTTTAACGCCAAGAATTTTAGCAACGTCTATTTGTTTTAAATCATGATCTTCTCTTAAATCTCTAATTTTCCCAAACTGCATCTCTACCACCTTAACCATATTTTATTACAGTCATTTGAATATTAAGAGATTTGTCAAAATAACTGATAAACAAAAATTTCTGGAGCAAAAAAATAGATATGGTTAATTATTATAATAGGAGGTGGTAATAATAAAAAGATTAAAAATAGTTTCGCAGGAATCAAGTTACGACTGTGGCCTTTCCTGCCTGCTCATGATAGCTAAATATTATAATTGTAATGTTTCAAAGGACTACTTAGAAAGAGTTAGTAATACTTTTTCTGATGGCACAACTATGTATGGTTTGTTGGAGGCAGCTTTGTCTTTGGGCTTTGATGCTTATGGAAAGAAAGGTGATGTCAGTGATATACCTAAAATATCACTTCCTGTAATTGCCCATATTAAAATTGATGAAAAGAAGAATTTATATCATTATGTAGTAATTACTAATATCACTGATAAGAAAGTTATTATTAAAGATCCTAGTAAACTTATTAAGACTCTATCAATAGAAGAGTTTAGTAAGATAGCGACAGGTAATTATCTTTTTATTAAGAAAACTGCTAGTATTAAGAGATTTGTAAAGGTAAAAATTATTAGAAATGAAATTATAAAATTAATTGCTAGTAACAAAAATACTCTTACTTTTATGTTAATTTCAATAATACTTAGTATTAGTCTTGAACTTTTGAATTTGTTTTCTTTAAAGATAATTTTAAATAATGCTTTAACGGTTAAATCTACTTATAATTTGGTAGTTTTGCTACTTATCTTTCTTTATCTTTTAGTATTAAAGACTTTTTATTCATACTTTATACAACTTACTGTTTTGAAACTTGCAAAGAAACTTAGTTATCAGTTAAAACTTAATTTAATGAAACAGTTATTATCACTTCCTAATTTATACTATCAAACTAAGGAAAGGGGGATTATTATATCATTATTTAACGATATAGATACTTTTACAGATTCATTATTATCTTCAGTATTAACATTTATTAATAGTACTTTTATATTAATATTTATCTACATATTCTTTATGAGTTTATCAAATCTATTAGCTCTCATCCTTATAATTAGTAGTATTATTTTATTTCTTTTTATTTATTTTCAGAAGAGATTAAGTACTAATCTAATTAGTAAATATTATCAAGTTAGAGATAATTATAATAGTAAGTTACAACAAGTAATTATTAATAATGATAAGATTAAGGGTCTACATTTAGAAGAAGTAATGTTTAAGAAAATTAGAAAAGTTACTGATAATGTAGAAGGAGAGAATTATAGAGTTAGTAGGTATAGTGAAGTTATAAGAAATATCTTAAGTTTATTAGAAGGTATTATTTACTTACTAGTTTTAGGTGTAGGTGGCTTTATCTTAATAATTACAACTGATATTAGTTTAGCGACATTCTTACTATTAGAAGGTTTTATCTTTATGGGGTTAAGAAATGTAGAGAACTTAGTATTAATTATCTTAAAATATCAAAATACTAAAAAAATAAAGGAAAGATTAGATGATATCTTTAATTATGAGAAGGAACTGTTATTACCTTTTCCTAATTATAATTACAATACTAAAAATATGGGGATAACTATATCTAATTTATACTTTAAATATAAAGATAATCTTGTTTTAAATAATATTAATATGAAGATTAAGCCAAGAGATAAAGTATTTATTTATGGAGATTCTGGTAGTGGTAAAAGTACTCTTGTTAAATTGTTAGGAAGATTCTTACCACTTGATTTTGGACATATTAAGCTTGGTAATATTGACTTAACTCATTATAATCTTTATGATCTTAGAAATATTATTACTTATGTTTCTAATAAAGAGATGATTAGTAATACTAATATTAAAGAGAATATTTATTTATCTAGAAAGCCTAATATTAATCAAAATACACTTTTATCTATTACAGGAGTAAAGAAATTATTTAAAGATAAAAAATATAATCTTGATACCGTTCTTTTAGAAGATGGGGAAAATATTAGTATGGGGGAAAGGTCTAGAATTAATCTTGCTCAAGCTTTCTTTAAACCTAGTTATATTTATATACTTGATGAATGTCTTAGTAATGTAGATATAGAGTTAGAAAGAGAGATACTTAAAAATATCTTAAATTACTATCAAGATAAGATAATTATTTATATTTCTCATCGTCTTACTAATAAAGATTTGTTTAATAGAGTCTTTTACTTAGAGAAAGGGAAATGTCATGAAGAGTTATAGGAAGAAGAGATTACTTTTATTATCTTTTGTCATTACCTTTATTTTAACTATAGTATTCTTTTATCTTATAAATACTGTTAAACTATGGACTTATAATACAGTTAGTATCTTAAATATAGATGATAATGTTATTACAGTTTTTACTACATTAGATTTAGACTTATTTAAAGATAATAATTTCTTCTACTATGATACCTTAAAATATACCTATAAAGTAAATAGTAAAGAAGATTCTGAAGATGGTGTTATCTTGATGTTAGAGTTAGAGAAATCTTTTAAATTAGTTAATGATGATATGGTAATACTTTTACCTAATAAACGGGAAACCATACTTAGTTTGATAATAGATAGTTGGAGGGTAAAATGAAAGAATTAACAAAAAATGAAATGAAGAATATTAAAGGGGGAGCAGGTTTATCTGCTGCTGTTATAGGAATTGGTGTATCTATAATTATTTCTTTTGTAGTAGGAGTAATTAGTGGTTTTACTAATCCTGAACCATGTGGAGGTGGTGATTAGAATGAAAGATTTATCAGTTAAAGAGTTAAAAAATATTAAAGGAGGATTTTCTTTAACATCAACTGCTATTAAATATGTAGGAGATTTAATCGAAATATTAATATTAGCAGGAAGAAAGTTAGGAAGTTCTCTTAGAAGAATAGGGAGTGGTGATATATGTCCCTTAGAGTAAAGAGATGTGTTAAGTTAATAAGTTTTAGTTTACTTAATGTCATAATGGTACTTACTTTTTATAATTTTGGCATATTTTTAGGTGAAATATTACAAAATGTGTAAAAAATGTCAAAAAAATGTTGTACTTTAAATGTTCTTAGTGTTATAATCAGTTGTAGAAAAAAGCGAAGGGAGGGATAATAGTAATGGCACAGGTAACTGTAAAAAACGGTAATCTTGATGGAGCGATAAAAAGATATAAACAAAAGCTTGCACGTAGTGGTGTCCCTTCTGAAGCTAAGAAGCACGATGCTTATGATAAACCAGGAGTAAGAAGAAGAAAGGCTAAGAAAGAAGCTATTAAGAATGCTCGTAAGAATGAACGTAAGAGAAGAAGAGAAAGAGATTAATCTTTCTTTTCTTTTTTTCTTTTTAATATCATAAAATTTTATAGGTGAAGTTTTATGGCTTATAACTATTTAAGAAATTTTTTAGATCCAATAGATTTTCATATTGATATATATGATAAGAAAATTCATATTACTAATTATGAGAAAATATTAACTCTTGGTAGTAATAAAATAATTATAAAAGCTAAGTCTCGCAAAATAACATTAGAAGGAAGAGATTTTTCTTTAAAGAAGTTAGCAGATAGGGAGTTATTAATATTAGGTAGTTTAAATAATTTGGAGATTAAATATGAGTAGTTATATTTTAAAAATAACTGGTAAGAGAATAGATACCTTTTTAATGTTATTAGTTAGATTTAGTATTAATTTTAAGATGATTAAAAGAAGTAGAGACTCTATTATAATAGAAGTCTTGGAAGAAGATTATGAAAAGCTTTTAAAGATTAATACTACTTATAAAATAGAGATTGTTAAAAGAAAAGGGCTTCTTAATATTATTCATTTTATTAAAACAAGAAAACTTTTTGTAATTATTGTTTTACTTGGCTTTGCTTTCTTTAATCTTCTTACTAATTTAGTATTTTCTATTAAAGTAATTGATACTGATAGTGAGTTAAGAGAGATAATACTTACGGATTTAGAAGAGTTAGGTTTGAAAAAGTATAATTTTAAGATAAGTTATAAGGAAAAAGAAAAGATTGAAGAGAAGATTCTTGTTAAAGAAAAAGATATATTAGAGTGGATTGAAATTGAAGAGAAAGGGGTTAGTTATGAAGTTAAACTTATTAGAAGAGTAAAAGATGATATTAAAAAAGAGACAGAGCCTCGTGATATCGTGGCTAAGAAAACAGGACTTGTTACGAGGATAGAAGCAGAGAGTGGGGAAGTTGTTACTAAGAAAAATGCTTATGTTAAGAAAGGTGATACTTTAATTAGTGGACTTATTAAAAATAATGGTAATATTGTTAGTAAAACGAGAGCGATAGGTCATGTATATGCAGAGATTTGGTATAAAGTATCACTATCTTTACCTCGTAATTATCATGAAGAGATTAAAACTGGGAAGAATAAAACTGTACTTGAAATTAGCTTTTTAAGTGATGATATTGCACTTACAGACTTCGATAAATATAAACATTCAAAAGATACTAAAACTGTACTTTATAAACATCCTTTACTACCTATTAGTATTAATTTAACAAAGAAAGAAGAGGTTAAGACTACTGATATAGACTTTAGTGAAAATTATGAGGAGCATATAAAACCGTTAGCGATAGAGAAATTAAAAAATAAATTAGGTAGTGATATTAAGATCTTTTCCGAAAAGGTTTTGAAAAAAGAAGAGAATACTGATAGAATAGATATAGAAATCTTTTTTAAAGTCGAAGAAGATATTACTAGTTATAAATCATTAAAAGACTTTAATATAGAAGAAGAGAATAAAAAATTAGAAGAAGAAAGTAGGTAATAGTAATATGTTTACAAGTTTAAGTCGTACTATTGGTAATGTTTTTGAATTTAGTTTACCGATGATAATAATATCTGTTGTAGTTGCTATTACTTTGAGAGTTGCTGATATAGTTAAAAATAAAAAAGAGTTTTGTTTTTATAAAGAATTAATCGCTTTATCATTTATCATATATATACTTTGTTTATTCCAAGTAGTTACTTTTCAAGATAATAATAATATTTCTAGTAATAATTTAATACCTTTTAGAGAAATGTTTAGATATGATTTAGGTAGTAGATTATTTTTAAAGAATGTTTTAGGTAATATAATTATGTTTTTACCATATGGATTCTTTACTAGTTACTTTTTAAAAGAAAAGAAATTACTTCCTATCTTTATACTAACAGTACTAACTTCTTTAACTATTGAATGTACACAGTTAATGATAGGTAGAGTTTTTGATATTGATGATATTTTATTAAATATACTGGGGGGCGTTTTAGGTCATTACTTATATATTCTTATTTTAAAGATAGGAGATATGTGTCCCAGTGTATTACAAAGAGAGTGGTTTTTAAATTTAGTGTCTATTATTCTTTTAGTGGGATTAATAACATTACTTTAAAACCCTCTTTTTTTGTGTTATAATCTAACCATTAGAAAGGAATGTGATTTTCTGTGAACGAGGTTGCTATATATAATAAGACAGATGAAGAGTTTACTTATAGCGATATAATAGAAAAAGTTGTAAATAAAGCTTTTGAAACTGAGGATATAAAAAAGGCAAGTTGTAGTATAATAATTGTTGATAATACTTTTATTCATAAACTTAATAAAGAGTATCGTGGTATTGATAGAGTAACTGATGTTATTAGTTTTGCTTTAGAAGATGATAAAAGTATGGTTATTCCTGATGATATTAGATTATTAGGAGATATTTATATTTGTTTAGATAAAGCTAAAGAACAAGCTAAAGAATATGGTCATTCTTTGGAAAGAGAATTATGTTTTTTAGCAGTACATGGTATTTATCATTTACTTGGGTATGATCATGAGAATGAAGAAGATGCAAAAATTATGTTTAAAAAACAAGAGGAGGTTTTGATGGAATATGGCATCACTAGATAGAAGGAAAAAACAGTTTGGGTTTAAGAGAATACTTTCAAGTATTAAGAATTCTTGGAATGGTTTAAAGGCAGTATATAAAAATGAACAGAGTGTTTATATACATTTGGTATGTACTGTTATTTTACTATTGCTTAGTTTTTTACTTGAGATATCTTTGACACAGTGGTTGATTATAATTGCAATTATAGGATTAACTTTGGTAGTTGAACTTCTTAATACAGCGATAGAAAGTACAGTTGATCTTGTTACTGAAGAGTTTCATCCTCTTGCTAAAGTTGCTAAAGATACGGCAAGTGCGGCAGAGTTTGTACTTACTTTGACTAGTGCTCTTATTGCTTTGATGATTTTTATACCTAAGATTATGGAGTTATTTTAATATTTTGTTAACTCAAGAGTGTTGACTGTAAAAAAACTTTTTAGAAAATGGTATATCATAATAATGAAGAGTAAAAATTAATAAGAAGTTAGGAGGAGATACTCTTGAGAGAAAATTTAGTTGTAAGAAGCAGCAGTGCTCTAGTTCTTGATTTTCGAAAGACAAAATCATAGTGAAGGTATTCAAGTTAGATCCCGTGAAGGAGATTTGTGGTTAACACAAAAAGGCCTTGCTGATTTATATGATGTTGATAGAACTGTTATAACGAAGCATTTGAAAAATATTTATGCTGATTTAGAACTTGAAGAAAAGTCAACTAGTGCAATTTTTGCACTAGTTCAAAAAGAAGGTAATCGTAATGTTGAAAGAAAAGTAAATTATTACAATTTAGATGCTGTTATTTCAGTTGGTTATAGAGTTAATTCTGATAGGGCAATTCAGTTTAGAAGGTGGGCTCTTAATGTTTTAGAAGATAATATGTGATTTAGGGTTTTGCTAGGTTGTATTAAATAACATAAATAGAAAAAATATTAATTATAATTATGCATAATATATTGTCAATGAAGGTGGTGCTTAAATATGTCAAAAAGTAATATAGTAATTTATACATCAAAAGATGGTGTGATTAAAGTTGACACTACAATAGTTGATGATACAATTTGGATGAGTCAAAATGAACTTGCTAAATTATTTGATACAACCAAGAATAATATTTCGTCACATATGAAAAATATTTTTGAAAGTGGTGAGTTAGAAGAAAGTTCAACTGTTAAGAATTTCTTAACAGTTCAAAAAGAAGGAACACGTAATGTTAAAAGAATGGTCACTCACTATAATTTGGATGCTATAATTGCTGTAGGATACAGAATTAATTCCAAAAGAGCTACTGATTTTAGAATATGGGCAACAAAAATATTAAAAGAATATTTGATTAAAGGTTTTTCTTTAAATGATGAGTTTCTAAAGAATAATGGAGAAAGTCCATATTTTGAAGAATTACTTGCTAGAATAAGAGAAATAAGAAGTAGTGAAAAAGTGTTTTGGAGAAAAGTATTAGATATTTATGCAACCTCTATTGATTATAATCCAAAAAGTGAAATATCAATAAATTTTTTTAAAACAGTTCAAAATAAAATGCACTATGCTGCACATGGTAATACTGCAGCAGAAGTTATTTTCACCAGGGTAGATGCTAATAAAGACAATCTGGGACTTACAAATTTTAAAGGAGATATGCCAACAAGAGAAGAAACTGAGATTGCTAAAAACTATTTAACAGAAGAAGAGTTGAATATATTAAATCGTATGGTATCTGCTTATTTAGATGTTGCTGAAATTAATGCTTTAGATAGACATCCGATGACAATGAAAGATTGGATTATGGAACTGGATTCATTTTTAAAAATGACTAGAAAAAATATTTTAACAAATGCTGGTTCTGTTTCTCATGAAGAGGCTTTAAAGAAAGCTCACGAGGAATATGATAAATATATGCAATCTCATTTAACTAGGGCAGAAAAAGATTATTTGGAAATTATGAATATAGAACTTATGAAAATAGAAAAAAATAACTAATGATATTTTGGTTAAATATATGGAAAAATATTAGGAATTGATGTTGTTAGAAGAAATGAGTAAAGAAGAAAAGTAAAATTTTTGAAAAGAGTGATAGGCATGGGAAAAATAGATGCAATAATATTTGATTTAGATGGTACTTTGTGGAATACTGTTGATAGTTGTCTTAAAGCGACAAGTCTTGTAAAAGAAGAACATAAAGATATCACTAGAGATGTTACAAGAGAACAAATCGAGTCGGCAATGGGAAAAACATCTGATGAGATTATTAATATATATTATGGATATCTTCCAAGAGAAAAAGGAGAAGAGTATGCTAATGAGGCTTTTAATAAAAATGTGGAAAACTTGTTAAAAGAAGGAGGAAGATTATATCCTAATACTAGAGAAACTATTATAAATTTAAGTAAAAAATATAAATTATATATTGTTAGTAATTGTGTTAAAGGATATATTGAATCTTTTTTAAATACAAGTGGACTTAAAGATTATTTTGATGATTATGAAAGTTATGGTAACACTCTTCTTAGTAAAGGAGAAAATATTAAGCTTGTTATAGAACGTAATAATTTGCAAAATCCTATATATGTTGGAGATACAAGTGGTGATATGGAAGGAGCAAAAATAGCAGGTATTCCTTTTGTATATGCAGCTTATGGTTTTGGTGATGTAGAAAGCTTTGATTATAAAATTGATGATATTAGTGAATTGTTAGATTTAAATTAATATAGTAAAGGGGATTTTAGTGTGAGTGTAAATAAAATAGAAAATTAGGAGTTCTTATATGGCAGAATTAAAAATAGAAAATCAAATAATAAATTATATTAAAATCAATGATGAGGATTATATTTCTATAACTGATATGTTAAAATCTAAAGATGGTGATTTTTTTGTATCAGATTGGCTTAGAAATAGAAATACGATTGAATTTTTAGGGATTTGGGAAGAAATACATAATCCAAATTTTAATTATGGCGAATTCGCCATAATTAAAAGTCAAGCAGGTTTAAATAGTTATAAGATTAGTGTTAAAGAATGGACTTCTAAAACTAATGCAATTGGTATTGTATCAAAGGTGGGCAGATATGGTGGAACATATGCTCATAAAGATATTGCATTTGAGTTTGGCATGTGGATTAGTCCAAAATTTAAAATATTACTTATTAAAGAATTTGAAAGATTAAAAGCTCTTGAGCAAAAAAAGTTAGGTTGGAGTGCCAAAAGAGAATTATCTAAAATTAATTATAGAATTCATACTGATGCAATTAAGAATAATTTAGTACCTAAAAAACTTACAAAAGAACAAATAAATCATATTTATGCAGAAGAGGCTGATGTTCTTAATATGGCATTATTTGGAATGACCGCTAAAGAATGGAGAAAAAATAATCCGGAAAAGAAAGGAAATATGAGAGATTATGCAACAATAGATGAGTTAATTTGCTTAGCTAATTTAGAAAATTTGAATTCAGTATTTATAAATGATGGATTAAGTCAAGCTGAGAGGTTAGATAGACTTAATAAAATAGCTATTTCACAAATGAATATACTGATGGAAAGTAATGTTAACTTTTTAGAACATAATGAAGAAAATGTAAAAGTAGAATGATATTTGATTATTCTAGTATTAGAATTTATATGAGGAGGTAATTTTATGAAGTGTGGAGTTGTATCAATAATGGGAAGACCTAATGTAGGTAAGAGTACATTATTAAATTCAATACTTAATATGAAACTTGCTATTACAACTGATAAAGCAGGAACTACGAGAAATATTATACAAGGAATTTATCAAGATGATGAGGCACAGATTGTCTTTATAGATACTCCAGGTATTCATAAACCTATGAATAAACTTGGTAGTGTTTTAAATAAAAAAGCTTATCAGAATATAGATAATGCTGATATTATTCTTTTATTAATAGATGTAAACAGTGGTATTGGTAAGGGCGATAAGTTTGTTTTAAATAAAATTAAAGAAAATAAAGATACTAAAGTCTTCTTGATTTTAAATAAAATAGATAAAGTGGGTAGTGAAAAATTACTTAAAGTAATAGATGAAGCGAAAGAATTGTATGACTTTGATGAAATTATTCCTATATCTGCGTTAAAGAAGAAAGCAATAGATGATTTAATTAAGACATTAAAAAAATATCTGCCACTAGATGAAGCGATATTTGATAATGATGAACTTACTAATGTTTCTACTAAATTTATTATGGGTGAGTTTGTTCGCGAAAAAATAATGATGTTAACTAAACAAGAGATTCCTCATAGTGTTACTTGTTATGTGGAGAACTTTGAAGAATATGATGATTTGGTACATATACAAGTCTTAATAGTAGTGGATAAAGATAGTTTAAAGAAAATTATTATTGGTAAGAATGGTAATATGTTAAAACGTATTGGTATACTTGCTCGTAATGATATGGAAGAGTTTTTAGGTAAGAAAGTATTTTTAGAAACTCATGTTAAAGTAATAGAAAATTGGCGTGATAAAGAGAAATATTTAATAGAACTAGGAATTGATAGTAAAGATGAATAAAAAAATTACTTATTAATCATTATATTAATAGGTGATAATATGAATAATTATGAAATAGTTTGGAATTTATTTAAGAAAACTGGTGATATTAGATATTTTCTTTTAGCAAAGTCTATAAAGGAAAGTGAAAATAATGAAGATAGTGGACGTGAAGGGATTAGTTCTAAACGAGACTAATTATAGTGATTCTAGTAAAATATTAAATGTTTTGACTAGTGAGTATGGTCTTATTGGTATTATTTCTAAAGGATGTCGTAATTTAAAAAGTAAACTTAGAGGTAGTTCTAGAAAATTAGTATATGGAACATTTCATTTCTATTATAAAGAGAATGGTTTATCTACTTTAATTAGTATTGATGTTATTAATGATTATCCTAAGACTATTATGAATTTAGAAAGAGTTGTATATGCATCATACCTTTTAGATCTTACAAGACAAGTAGTTAAACAATCTAAAGATAGTAATATTTTACCATTGGTAGTTAGTTCTCTAGATAAAATTGAGAATGGTCTTAATCCTGCAGTTGTTACTAGTATTTTAGAACTTAAATATTTAGACTTTTTAGGTGTTAGTCCAGTAGTTACAGGTTGTGCAGTCTGTGGAAAAACTACTAATATAGTTAGTTTAAGTCCCACTGCGGGTGGCTTTATTTGTAAAGACTGTTATCAGAATGAAGGATATTATAGTGATAAAGCTATTAAACTTTTACAGATGTATTATTATGTTGATTTAGAGAAAATTACGAAAATAGATGTTAATTCTAAAGTAAATGAAGAAATAAATAAATTTTTAGAAGATTATTATGATAGATATACAGGAATTTATTTAAATAGTAAAAAAATGTTAAAGAATGTGATAAAATTAAAATAAGGTAGTGATATTTTATGAAGAAAAAAATAATAATTCTTTTAAGTTTATTTGTTATTTTAACTATATGTGTCTTGTTAGATGTGACAGGGGTAATAGATTATAATGTTTATAATCTACTATCTACTAACAGAATAGAGTTTTTAACAACATGTGCTAATGTAGTTGCATCTTTAGCATCAAGTCAAGCGATAATTATAATTACTCTTGTACTTATATTTTTACTTAATACTAATCATCAAAGACTATTTGTTATAATTAATACCATAATTAGCGCAGGTACTATTATATTAAGTAAGAATATATTTTTAAGAGAAAGGCCTTTAATTGGAAGTGAACTTCTTTCTAGTTATAGTTTTCCTAGTGGGCATAGTTTAATTGCTACCACTTATTATGGATTCTTAATATATTTACTTAGGAGAAGTAAATGTAAGGAAGAGTATAAGGTAGTAGGAACAACATTCTTAACTACATTAATTGTTTTAATTTGTTTAAGTAGATTAATACTTAATGTTCATTATGTTACTGATGTAGTTGGGGGAGTTATTTTAGGATTTATAATTCTTTTAGTGTTAATTTACTTTTTTGAAAAGACATTTAGACCTAAAGAAAAGGAGAAACCTTTACTTAAAACATTATCATATGGCTTTAATGGAATCTTTTATACTTTAAAACATGAAAGAAATATGGTAATTCATTTTCTTGTTATGATACTTGTTATAATAGCAGGGATAGTCTTTGAAATTACTTTTGTAGAGTGGGGAGTTTGTTTTGTACTTTTTGCATTAGTTCTTTCTTTAGAACTTATGAATACAGCTTTGGAAAATGTCGTTGATCTTGTAACTGAAGAGAAAAAAGCAAAGGCTAAAGTTGCTAAAGATGCGGCAGCAGGGGCAGTACTAGTTGCAGCGATATTTTCAGTTATTATAGGTATATCAATATTTTTACCTAGACTTTTAAATCTATAGTGTATATAATAATTATCAAAAGAGGTGAATTAAATGAATGTAGGAATTATGTGTGGAAGTAGAGAGACTGCTAGTATGGAATCTCGTTTAAGTAATTCAATAGCAGTTAGTGAGATAGCGGATATGGGCTATACATTTGTTATGGGTGCAGGTGAGACTTGATCTATGAGAGATGTTAAAGAAATTTTAAGAGAAAATGGTAATATGCTTATAACTGTTGGTAATAAATTTGAACTTGAAAGAGGTAATGCAGATGTTAAGATAGAAGTAAGTTCTCCTTTTGAAAGAGCTGGGCATCTTTATGAAAATAGTGATGTTATTATTTTCTTAGATGGTGGAACTGGTACTCTTTCTGAGTTCTATTCTTTCTTGAATAATAAGGTAGAGACTGATGATAAAAAGAAAGAACTAGTACTTGTTAATATTGATGGTGTTTATGATAAAGTAATAGATGATTTAAGAAGAAGATATAAAGAAGGACTTGCTAGTAAGGGAGAATATTATTTTAAAGAAGTTAGAAGTCCTCTAGAATTGAAAGAACATTTAGAAAAAGTAGAAAATAAATTAAATAATGCTGAAGAGAGGAGCAAAGTAAGATAATGAATGAGATTAAGATGGAAGATTTAGTTAATTACTGTAAGCAATATGGAATAATATTCCAAGGAAGTGAGATATATGGAGGTCTTGCTAATACTTGGGATTATGGTCCAGTTGGTATGCTTTTAAAAAATAATATTAAAAGTGCTTGGTTAAAGAAATTTGTTCAAGAAGATATTAATAATGTAGGACTAGATTCTGCTATTTTAATGAATCCTAGAACTTGGGAAGCGAGTGGACATTTAGCAACTTTCTCTGATCCTTTAATAGACTGTAAGAAATGTAAGACAAGACATCGTGCAGATAAGTTAGTGGAAGCAGATGGTGTAGAAGATGCAGGTGGTATGAGTCATGAAGAGTTAATGAATTATATTAAAGAACATAATATTGTTTGTCCTAACTGTGGGGCAATGGATTATACTGATATTAGAGAATTTAATTTAATGTTTAAGACTTTTCAAGGTGTTACTGAAGATAGTAAGAGTACAATCTATTTAAGACCTGAAACTGCTCAAGGTATATTTGTTGATTTTTTAAATGTGCAAAGAAGTATGAGACTTAAGATTCCTTTTGGAATTGGACAAGTTGGTAAAAGTTTTAGAAATGAAATAACTCCTGGTAACTTTATATTTAGAACAAGAGAATTTGAACAAATGGAATTAGAGTTTTTCTGTAAGCCAGGTACTGAATTAGATTGGCATAAATATTATAAAGATTATTGTTATAACTTCTTATTAAGTCTTGGTATTAATAAAGATAATTTAAGACTTAGAGATCATAAAAAAGAAGAGTTAAGTCATTATAGTAATGCTACTACTGATATTGAATATAAATTCCCATTTGGATTTGGAGAGTTATGGGGAATTGCTAGTCGTACTGATTTTGATTTATCTAGTCATCAAAAAGTATCAGGTGAATCTTTAGAATATTTAGATCCTACTACTAATGAGAAATATATTCCTTATGTTATTGAACCTAGTGTTGGGGTAGATAGACTTATGCTTACAATACTATGTGATGCTTATAATAAAGAGACATTAGAAGATGGTAGTGAAAGAGAAGTATTAAAGATACACCCTTATTTAGCACCTTTTAAGGTAACTATTTTACCTTTAATAAAGAAAAGACATAGTGAGAAAGCTAGTGATATTTATAAAATGTTATCTAAAGAGTTTTCTGTTAGTTATGATGAAGCAGGATCTATTGGTAAAAGATATAGAAGAGGGGATGCTATTGGAACACCTTTTAGTTTAACAGTTGATGATAATACAATAGATAATGGTACTGT
The DNA here is from genome assembly GCA_946498975.1 of uncultured Mycoplasmatota bacterium. Classification (GTDB taxonomy): domain Bacteria; phylum Bacillota_I; class Bacilli_A; order RF39; family UBA660; genus Onthousia. Next base: position 6,546 of record CAMMQC010000029.1, on the reverse strand, counting down.
TACTTTAAGAGATAGAGATACTATGGAACAAGTAACATTGAAGTTAGATGAAGTTATTCCATATATTGAAGAGAGGATTAAATTCTAATGGGTCCTATTATTGGTATTTTAACTAGAAGTGGTGTTAATGAAAATGGTACACCTATAGAGTACTGTATGGAAAGTACAAGAAGAGCGATTATTAAAGCTGGTGGAGTGCCTATTATGTTAACACCTCCTCAAGATATAGATTATTTTACTACTAAGAGTAGTGAAGCTCCTGATTTAACTGGGATGGAGCAAGAAATGATTTTATATCAGATAGAAAAGTTAGATGGATTATTTATTCCTGGTGGAGATAAAATTACTAAATATGATTATTATGTTTTACATTTTTGTCTTAAGAGAAATATTCCAATACTTGGAGTATGTTTAGGTATGCAGTTAATTGCTAACTATAAAATAGATAACTTTAAATTATTAGATGTTCCTAATAAAGAGTTACATTATAAAGAAGATTATGCTGCACCTGCTCACTCTGTTACTATAGATAAAAATAGTCTTTTATATAAGATATTAGGTAGTGAAGAGATAATGGTTAACTCTCATCATTTAAGATGTGTGGACTACACTAAAGAGTGTAACGTAGTTGCTAAGAGTTCTGATGGAGTGATTGAAGCGGTAGAGTTAAAAGATTATGATTTCTGTTTAGGGGTACAGTGGCATCCAGAGATAACTATTAGTGATGATGTTAATTCTAAGAAGATATTTGAGTGTTTTATGGTGAAAGCTAAGGAGAAGAAAGAAAGTAAAATAATTATTAAATAATTTTATTGACATTATTATCACTGAATGTTATATTATAGCTACACAAGTGATTATGTGTTGTAAAAAAGCTGGTGATTCCGACCATAACAGGAACTAAAAAAAGCAGTGATTCCGACTATAACAGGAACTTAAAAAAGCGGTGATTCCGACCATAACAGGAACTTAAAAAAGGAACTAGAGAGCAAACTCTAGTTTTTATCATTTTAGTATTGCAAACATTTGTTTTCTAATATATAATAACTAATTAATTGAGGAGGTATAAATTATGAGACCTAAGTTAATGTTAGTAAAATTAGATTCAAAGTATTGTGATTATTTAAGAAAATATGATTCTAAAGTTCCATATAATTATGATAGAAAAAAGAATCGTCCTTTTGTAGGGGTATTATTTGAAGTTAATGATTTCAAATATTTTGCTCCTCTTTCTAGTCCTAAAGCTAAATATTTAAAAATGCATGATAATGTTGACTTTTTGAAGTTAAAAAATGGAGAGTTAGGAGCAGTTAATTTTAATAATATGTTACCTGTAACACTTAATAATGTAATTATGATTGACTTAGATAGTAAAACTAGTGTTAAAAAAGAAGAACTATATAGAAAGATGTTAAAAGAACAATTATATTTTCTTAATCGTCGAAGAGCTAGTCTTTATAGAAAAGCTAGCAATTTGTACCTTAATTATATGAATAAAAAGTTACCTACTAGTATATATAATAGATGTTGTAATTTTCCTTTGTTAGAAGAAAAATGTAGAGAATATAATGTAGTTTTCCAAAATAACTAATATAAGTAGGTGATATCTTGAGAAGACTTAATATATTTGTGGATGAAACTGGAGAATTTGGTTTTGCTAAAGGTTCTTCTGAATTATATGGTGTTTCTTTTACTTTTCATGAACAAGCTGATGATATTTCTAAAGAGCTTTTAAGACTTAATAGGAAATTAGAGCAAATTGGTTATACTGATATGATTCATATGGCGGATTTAATTATGCATAGAGGCGATTATAAAAATTTTGATATTAAAACAAGAAAAAGTATTTTTAATTCAATATATCAATTTTCTAGGAGAATAGCTGTTAGATATCGTACAATAATAATTGATAAGAAATATACTAATAATAGTAGAATATTACGTCAACAATTAGCTTTTGAGATTAATAAAATGATAAAAGAAAATGAAAATTACTTTAATAAATTTGATAAGATAGTTATGTATTATGATAATGGTCAAGAAACATTAGGTGTAATATTAGATTCTATTTTTTCTCAGTTTGAAAATTTTGAACATAAAGTGGAATTTGACCATAAAGAAAAGAGATTGTTTCAAGTGTCTGATATGTTAACATTTATTGATAAATATGATTATAAATATAAGCATAAGATGAAATTTACTAAAGGGGAAAAAGTTTTTTTTACAGATAACGATATGCGGAGAATTTTGAAAGAATTAAGTAAAAAGAGATTTTAAATTAAAAAAGCAACCATAAGGGTTACTTTTTTAAGCGGCACATGGTGCCAACACGGGTTTGATCCATTATAAATAATAGACCAAGATTGTAGATATGATATTATCTACATTAATATTATATCAAAACTACAATCGAATTATACAAAATATTTTTTGTAGTGACTTTATAATAAACTAAAACTCTAAAAAAATCAATATTTTTTGATTAAAATTGTTGACAAACTTAGTTTTTTAGCATACAATACTTGAAGAAAAGGAAAGAGATGGGATACCCCACCACCTGATTGATAAGTAAGTCAATAGGTAAAAAGCCAAGATTAGATATAATAATACATTATTATTTTGGTTTTTAAGTGGGTATAAATATATCCACTTTTCTTAATTATATGGAGGTGTTAATTATAGCAAAAGATAATAAGAGTCAATTAATTAATGAGCAAATAAGAGCTAAAGAAGTATTAGTTATTGGTCCTAATGGAGAACAAGTTGGAATTAAATCTATAGAAGATGCAAGAACACTTGCAAAATATGCTAATTTAGATTTAGTTTTAATGAATCCTAATGGTAATCCGCCTGTTTGTAAAGTAATGGATTATAATAAATACCGTTATGAAAGACAAAAGAAAGAAAAAGAAGCTTTGAAAAAACAAAGAGCAAGTCAAGCAGAGTTAAAAGAGTTTAGATTATCTCCTGTTATTGATGTAGGAGACTTTGAAACTAAACTTAGAAACGTTATTAAGTACTTACAAAAAGGTGATAAAATTAAACTTACGATTAGATTCAAAGGAAGACAAATGGCTCATACTGAATTAGGTAAAGAAGTATTAGAGAAATTTGCTAATAGGACTCTAGATTATGCAACAATTGATCAACATCCAAAGTTAGATGGTCGTACTATGACAATGTTTTTAGTACCAAAGAAAGATAAGTAGAAGGAGGAATTATAATGCCTAAATTAAAAACACATAAAGGTAGTAAGAAAGTATTTAAGAAAAGAAAAAATGATTATAAAATAGGACATCCAGGAAGTAGACATAATACTGGATATAAGTCAAGAAAAGTTAATAGAAAGAAAAGAAGTGCATCTAGCTTATCTAAAGCAGATCAAAATCGTTTAAAGAACATTATTTAATAAAAGAAGGAGGATGTAAAGATGGCAAGAGTTAAGAATGGAGCAGTTACAAAAGCTCGTCATAAGAAAGTATTAAAACAAGCTAAAGGATACTTTGGTAGTAAACATAGACTTTATAAGAGTGCTAAAGAACAATTAATGCATTCTGGTCAATATGCTTTTAGAGATAGAAAGCAAAAGAAAAGAGAGTTTAGAAAATTATGGATAACTAGAATTAATGCAGCATGTAGAGAAAATGGTATTAGTTATTCTAGATTTATAGAAGGATTAAATAAAGCAGGTGTAGAAGTTAACCGTAAAATGTTAAGTGAGATTGCTATTAATGATCCTAAAGCATTTACTGAATTAGTAGAAGTTGCTAAAAAAGGTAAAGAAGGTAAAATAAAAGTAAATGAAGTTAAATCTACTAATGAGGTATCTGTTAAGAGTAGTAGTACTAAAGAAGAAGTAAAGACTACTGAGAAAAAGACTACAACTAAGAAAGAGACTAAAAAAGAAGAGAAAGTAGACTATAGTAAAATGACAGTTGCAGAACTTAAAGAGGTTGCTAAAGAAAAAGGTATTGCAACTACAGGTATGAAAAAAGCTGATATAATTGAAGCTTTAAAAAAATAAACATATTTTGGAATTGAATTATCTAGTGCTGACTATAGTATAATCAGTGATAATTTTTAGAACAAAATAGAAGATTAAAACGAAAAGGAGATTAAAATATGAGCGTAGTATCAATGAATTATTTATTAGAAGCTGGTGTTCAGTTTGGACATCAAAAAAGAAGATGGAATCCTAAGATGGGAGAATATATCTATACAACTAGAGATGATATTTATATTATAGATTTACAAAAAACATCTAAATGTATAGATAAAGCTTATGAAGCTTTAAAGGCAATAGCAGAAGATGGAGGAAAAGTTCTATTTGTTGGAACTAAGAAACAAGCTGGGGAAGCTGCAGAAGAATCTGCTATTAGAACTAATATGTACTTTGTTAATGAAAGATGGTTAGGTGGTACATTAACTAACTTTAGAACTATTAGATCAAGAGTTAGAAGAATGGAACAAATCGAAAAAATGGAAGAGGATGGAACATTCGATGCATTACCTAAGAAAGAAGTAATTGGTCTTAAGAAAGAGTATGAGAAACTTAATAAGAACTTAAGAGGAATTAGAGATATGAAGAAACTTCCTCAAGCTTTAGTTATAGTTGATCCTAAGAAAGAAGAGATTGCTATTAAAGAAGCTAGAATCTTAAATATTCCTGTATTTGGTGTAGTTGATACAAACTGTGATCCAGATATGGTTGATTATGTTATTCCTGGTAATGATGATGCTGTAAGAAGTGTTAAATTACTTATTGGAGCTTTAACTAATGCTATTGCAGAAGTTAATGGTAATGAAGTAATTGATTATGTTACTGAGGAAGATAAAGCTAAGAAAGATAAAAAAGAAGCAAAGAGAGAAGCTAGAAAAGAAATTAAAAAAGAAGTAAAAAAAGAGGAAGTAGTAGAAGAGAAAGCTGAAACTAAAGTTGAAGCAAAAGAAGAAGTTAAAGAAGAGAGTGTAGACTATAGTAAAATGACAGTTGCTGAATTAAAAGAAATAGCTAAGTCAAAAAATATTTCTACTACAGGTATGAAAAAAGCTGATATTATAGAAGCTTTATCTAAATAAAATAAGGAAGGAGGGAGGGAATCTCCTTCCTTTTGTATAAAAATAGAAAGGATTGAATAAATTATGTTTAAAGCAAGTGATGTAAAAGAATTAAGAGATAAGACTGGAGCAGGAATGCTTGATTGTAAGAAAGCATTAGAAGCTTGTAATGGTAATATGGATGAGGCAGTTGATTGGTTAAGAGAAAAAGGTATTAGTAAGGCTGCTAAGAAAGAGTCAAGAGTTGCTGCAGAAGGTTTATGTAAAATAGAAGTTAAAGATAATAAAGCAGTTATATTAGAAGTTAATTCTGAGACTGACTTTGTTGCTAAGAATGAAGAGTTTGTTAACTTTGTTAATTATTTAGCAGATACTATTATTAATAATGATTTAAAGACTAGAGAAGAAGTTTTATCATTTGATGATAATGGAGAGACTGTAGAAGCTAAGTTAGTTAGTTTAACTGCTAAAATAGGAGAGAAAATATCTTTTAGAAGATGTGAATTAGTAGAAAAGACTGATAGATGGGTATTTGGTAGTTACTTACATATGGGTGGTAAGATTGGTGCTTTAGTAGTACTTGATAATACTACAGAAAACATTGCCAAAGACGTTGCTATGCATGTTGCAGCAATGGCTCCTGTTTGTGTAGATAGAGATAGTGTTCCAAGTGATATGGTAGAACATGAATCTAAAGTAATTAAAGAACAAGTTATGAATGAAGGTAAACCTGCAGAAATAGCTGAAAAAATGGTTACTGGTAGATTAAATAAATTCTATAAAGAGATTTGTTTAGAAGAACAAGCATTTATTAAAGATTCTAATGTTACAGTAGGAGATTATGTTAAGAATAATGGAGGAGCTATTGTATCAATGATTCGTTATGCAGTTGGTGAAGGTATTGAAAAGAAAGAAGAAAACTTTGCTGATGAAGTAATGAGTCAAATTAATGCTGCTAAATAATTATGAAATATGAAATTGTAGTTATGGAAGATAATAGTATTCGTTTGGGTAAGCATATAGGAACTGTATTTGAAAGAAAAGATTATGGTGTAAAATTAAAAAACTTTGGATTAATGGTTGGTACAGGGGAAACTTATTATAATAGTAATATTCATTTACCAAAAAAGTTAGTTAATTATTTTGAAAATAATATTATAAATGATAAACTAATTGAAGAAATGTTATCTATTGGAATTTATCCCTTTGAAGAAGTTGATAAGCTTGTCTTTGAATACAATCAGAAGGATATTCAAAAAAGATTAATAAAAAAGAGAATTGAAAATTTAACTAAGAAAAATTAGGATTTTCTGATTGGTCTTTTGTATAAATACTAGAAAGAATTTATAGTTCTTTCTTTTTTGTGGTACAGGATAAAATAATGAAAAAAAAGTTAAAAAGCCCTAGAATCTTTATATATTAAAGATTCTAGAGCTTTTTTGAGCAAAAAAACTGATTATACTGGAAAAAAGTTAATTACCTATGATA
>CAMMQC010000028.1 GCA_946498975.1 uncultured Mycoplasmatota bacterium | reverse complement strand
GTTGTCTTTTTTACTTATTTAAATTGTAACTTTTATTTTTGGAAAGTCCCTATATCTTTATTAATGCTAGATAATTATATCTATTTCCATATCTTTAACAGAATCTAACAAATGAGTTAATAACTTTTTTGATAGCTTGATAAACAAAAATAGATGGAATTTACCATCTATTCTGCTACACTTTCAAATTGTGAATTATAAAGTTCTGCATAGAAACCATTTTTCTTAAGTAATTCATCATGTGTTCCTTGTTCTACTATATCTCCATCTTTCATTACTAATATCAAATTAGCATTTTTAATAGTAGAAAGTCTATGGGCGATAACAAAACTTGTTCTTCCTTCCATTAAGTTATCCATCGCTTCTTGAATTAACTGTTCCATTCTGGTGTCTACACTACTTGTCGCTTCATCCAAAATCAATATTTTTGGATCTTTAAGGATAACTCTTGCGATTGTTAGTAATTGTTTTTGACCTGCTGAGATGTTATCACTTTCTTCATTTAGAACCATATCATATCCTTCTGGCATTGTTCTAATAAAGTGATCAACGTGAGATGCTATCGCTGCATCATATACGGCTTCATCATTAGCATTTAAATTACCATAACGAATATTTTCTTTAATGGTATCACTATAAAGCCAAGTATCTTGTAAAACCATACCAAAGAGACTTCTTAAATCATCTCTTTTCATATCTTTTATATCAACTCCATCTATTTTAATAGAACCAGAGTTAACATCATAGAATCGCATTAATAGTTTTACAATAGTTGTCTTACCTGCACCAGTTGGTCCAACGATAGCAATCTTTTGTCCTTTATGCATTGTTGCATTAAAGTCGTTGATAATAATTTTATTTTTGTTATAACCAAACTTAACATCTTCAAAAGTAACTGTATTACCCATTTTGTCTAAGTCATATGTTACTTTCTTAACTTCAGGAACTTCTTCTTCCTCTTCTAAGAATTCAAAGACTCTTTCAGCTGAAGCTACCATTGATTGAATCATATTACCTATTTGAGCGATTTGTGAAAGAGGATTCATAAAGTTTCTGATATACTGTGTAAATGATAAGATATCACCTACTTGAATTTTTTCTTGGATTACTAAATATCCTCCTAAAATTGATATTAATACATAACCAATATTACCAATAAAGTTCATAATTGGATGCATCATTCCTGAGAAGAATTGTGCTCTCCAAGCTGAATTATATAATTTTTCATTAGTTTTATTAAAGTCTTCTATAGTCTTTTCTTCTCCGTTAAATAATTTAATAACAGTATGACCAGAATAAGCTTCTTCTATAGTACCATTTATATCACCTAAATACTTTTGTTGATTTAAAAAGTATTTTTGAGAGTGTTTCATAATAAAACTCATCATGAATAAAGCGATAGGTACTATTACTAGTGTTACTAAAGTCATTAGAGGACTTATTGTTAACATCATAACTACTACACCAATTAAAGTGGTAATAGAAGTTAATAAGTGTGATATTGATTGATCTAAACTCTGTGATAAGGTATCAACATCATTAGTAACTCTTGATAATATTTCTCCTGTTGTTTTTGTTTCAAAATAAGAAAGTGGTAATTTATGCATTTTATGAGATATTTGTTCTCTTAAATTAAAGGTAACTTTTTGGTTTACACCACTCATAATAAAAGCTTGTAGGTAAGAGAAAATTGCACTGACTATATATAGAGATAATAAAGTTAAAAGAATAGTTCCTACTTTAGAAAAATCAATTCCATTAGTAGTTCCCATTACTTTACCTAATAATCCATTAAATATTTCAGTTGTTGCTTGTCCTGATATTTTAGGTCCAATTATTGAGAAAACAGCACTACTAATAGCAAAGATAACAACAAAGGCTAAACTTACTTTATATGTACCTAAATATTTAAGTAATTTCTTTAAAGTTCCTTTAAAGTCTTTAGCTTTCTCTACTGCTCCCATTCCTCCTCTAGGCATTTTCTAACTCCTCCTTTGATAATTGTGATTCTGCTATTTCACGATAGACAGAGCAATTTTTAACTAAGTCGTGATGAGTTCCAATACCAACTACTTTACCTTCATCAAGTACTACAATTTGATCTGCTTTTAGTATGGTATTAATACGTTGAGCGACGATAAAGATAGTTGAGTTTTTAGCATATTCGTGTAATGCTTTTCTAAGTTCAAAATCAGTCTTAAAGTCAAGGGCAGAGAAACTATCGTCGAATATGTAAATTTCTGGATCTTTAGCGATTGCACGAGCAATAGATAATCTTTGCTTTTGTCCTCCAGATACATTAGTACCTCCTTGACTAATAGGACTCTTATATCCATCTTTTTTAGCAAGGATAAACTCTTCTGCTTGAGCAATACGTGCTGCTTCTATCATCTTCTCATCAGACATATTTTCATCACTATATTTAATATTAGATTCTATTGTTCCTCTAAATAATACTCCTTTTTGAGGAACATAACCGATTCTTTCATGTAAATCTTTCCCTCTTACATCTTTAACATTAATACCATCAACTAATATTTCTCCTTTAGTAACATCATAAAGTCTTGGTATTAAGTTAATAAGAGTACTTTTACCACTACCAGTAGAACCAATAAAGGCTGTTGTTGTTCCAGGTTTTGATGTAAATGTTACATCAGTAATAACATCTTCATCACTATCAGGATATCTAAAACTAACATTTTTGAACTCTACTAAACCTTTAATTCTCTTACTAAATGTTTTAGGTTTTTTAGGATCTTTAATAGATTCATCTGTTTCTAATACTTCCATGATACGGTTAGCAGAAACATTAGCACGTGGTAACATAATAGAAAACATTGATATCATTAAGAATGCCATAATTATTTGCATTGAGTATTGAATAAATGCTAGCATATCTCCAACTTGTAATAAGCCTTCATCTATTTTATGAGCACTAGTCCAAATAATTAGAACAACAATACCATTCATAATAAACATCATACCTGGTAACATAAAGTTCATTACTCTATTAACAAATAGGTTTGTTTTCTTTAAGTTAGTATTCGCAACGCTGAATCTTTCTTCTTCATATTTTTGATTAGAGAATGCTCTAATTACTGGAATACCTGTAATAATTTCTCTTGTTACTTGGTTTAATTTATCAATTAGTTTTTGTACTTTCTTAAATTTAGGCATAGTAAGGGCAAATAAAGTAAATATTAATGTTAATACACAAACTATTCCTAACCAAATAATATAAGTCATTGATGGAGCAGTTTCAAATACTTTTCTAACGGCACCAAAAGCAATTATAGGGGCATAGATAAATAGTCTAAGTGTCATAATAATCATCATTTGTACTTGTTGGATATCGTTAGTACTTCTTGTTATTAATGATGATATACCAATAGTTTTATATTCGGCTGTACCAAAGTTTAAGACTTTTGTAAATTCTTTATTTCTAACTCTCTTAGAAAGCCCTGAACCAACTCTAGCTCCTAACAAAACTGTTAGTATTGTTGAAGTTACACTTATTAGAGATAGTCCTAACATCTTAAGACCTGTAATTATAATGTAATTAGTTTGAATAGCATCAGTATCAATACCTACTTCAATATATTCTAATTTTATCGCTGCCACAGCACTTTGACTTATAATGCTATCTGGCATTGCAGAAAACTGATCATTAATAGATTTTCTCATATCATTAAGTTCATTACTAGGTAACATTTTAATGATATCTATTATAGCCATATCTTGCATAGACTCTGGCATTTCCTTTTTAATTTCATTTTGAATGTTAAGTGCTTCCTTCTCTTTACTAGTTAACATATAATCTACAAGGATAGCCTTCTCTAAGTCACTATTAGAAATACTTTCATCTTTAATGACATAAACTGGCTCTTCACTTAAGATATCATAGTCATGTTCATCACTTTTTTCAGTAACTAACTCATAATTAGATAAAATCTCTTCTTTTTCTTTATCACTTACAAAAAGTAAAATCTCATCTAATTTAGATTTTCTAACTACTTCAGGATTAACTTCTTCTATACCACCTTGTTGTACTCCTACGTTAATAATATTAGAAGTATACTGAGGTATAGTTAAATCACAGTTCGCTTGAACTATTAGTAGTAAAATAATTAGAATAACTGATAAAAAATTATCTTTTAAGTATCTAAATATCTTTAACATAAATCATACTCCTCCTATTTCTTTTCTATACTGCACCCATATTTTAAAATATCTAGTTGTTCATAATAGTCTTTAAGTATCTCTTCATCAAGACTATCACTTTTTAACAACTTAATTAATGTTACCATCAATAGGTTCATATTAATGGCAAAAATTACTTCAATATGCTTCTTAGCATTATCATTAAGTAATTCTAAATTGATGTTAGGAATAAGTTCTCTTAGTAGTCTCTTATCACGAAAACCAAAGGTTTTCTTAGACTCTTCCATAATAGTGACATTTTCTAAAGATTTTTTAAAGAAGTTAATATTATTATTTTTAAAGGAATTAAATTCTTCTTTAATGTTATTTTGAAACATTTTAAAAAGATCTCCTTTATTCTTTATTAAATCATTTTTCATATTATTAATAAGTATTTCTAAATGTTGTTCTAAGAGATAAAAATATAAGTCTTTTTTATCTACAAAATACATATAGAAACTTCCTCTTGAAATACCAGCTTCTTTAATAATTCTATTAATAGAGACATCATTAAAGTTATACAAAGAAAACTCTTTGAAGCTAGCATCTATTAGTTTTTTCTTCTTTTCATCATTTAATCTCAAGAATGTATCACTAGGCATTATACTCCCTCCTAACAGTCACTATACCATTATATGTGACAAGTTGTCATAAGTCAACAAAAAAAATAAAAAAGTAAGTAAATTTACCTACTTATGTGATTTATTTTCTTAAATACTTTTTCACTTTCACCTATACCCTTAACTGTTCTTGCATTCATTTCCATTAATATATTTAATGGTATATCTTTTTCTTTTTCTAAATATTGTTCTAAGTATTGTAATATTCCAAACTGTCCTATAATAATTGCAAGATTATCATCAGTTGGATTATTAAGCGCAAAAGAAGCTTCTTTAGATATTATTCTATAACTTTGTTGCAATGTTGGATAACAATTATGCCTTATATCTAATCTAGATATATGAGAAATAGTATTTTTTTCACTTATTTTAGAAGCCATACCTATCATTAACAAGGTTTTTCTGATATCTTCTATAGGAATGGGGGTATTATTATTAAAATATCCATTAATTAGTTCTATCTGCTCATATAAAGTATCACTACTTTTTTTCTTTTCTTTATTCATAACTTCACCCTCTTTTTATTACTTTTTGAAATTCATTATGTCTTTTATTAATGTTATTCTTTAAATTATTATGTTCCCTAAGCTTTAAATGCTTATATCTAAGAATATCTATATCTTGATATTGACTTATCACAGCCATTAATGATTCTATAGTTAAATCATCTAAAGCAGGTTCTATTTCACTTAATACTAAATCATAATAACTATAAGGTATTTTACTATTTTTACTATTTTTACTATTATTCTTATAATAACTAATTATTTTTCTAATTAATTCAAGAGTCATTACATAATCCATAGTACTTATATCTTTAGATACTTTTAAACGCTCATTTATTAAGGAAATCTTATCTTTTAAAAAATATCGATCAGAAAGTATTTCTCCCTTTCTTTCTTCTTTTTTCATTTCTGAAATATCTTTTTCTAATTCTTCTTTCATCTGTTTTAAAACTCTTAATGACTCATCTAATCTTTTTGACATATCATCATATCTATCACTCATTACCATCCCCCCTTAAAGGTTCTTATATTATACACTATTTCTTAAAAAAATGCAATAAAAAAGTCCAAAGAAACGTCTTGGATCTACGATAAAACCTATACTTATGTACAGGTGGGTGTATATAGTCAGTTCTTAGGATCCCTAACCAGTGGAAAGGTCTTCAACACGAACGTGACAATCATCAATACTCCCTTATCGTCTCTTTAGTCGGTTTTATACTAAGTCATCCGCATCATTTTCTTTAGACAATTATAGTATATCACAGTTAGGTTAAATTATTCAATATTTTCTAATGCTTTTGTGAAATTTTCAATCAAATGAGATACAGTAGCACATCCCATGAAAGCAACTACTCCATCTTTATCTTTTACTACTTTATTAACAGTATCATCATCTATTAATTCACTACCTGGTATAAGTTCTATTATATCTTCTGATTTAATAGGAGGATAGTCTCTTGGATTTTCTCTATCACATTTAATTGGGGTTAAGTATACTTTATCTGCTATACTTAAAGCCTCTGCAAATTCATTTTTAAAGTGTGATGTTCTAGAATAAGTGTTAGGACGAAATACTACTGTTAATTTCTTATCAGGATACTTTTGTCTAATCGCTTCAAGAGTTACTTTAATCTCAGTTGGATGATGAGCATAGTCATCTACTATAATAGTATTACCAATAATAGTCTCTGCAAAACGACGATTAGCATTTTTAAAACTTGGTAATAACTCTTTTATTTTCTCTTTACTAACTCCTTCATCTAAAGCACAAATTATCGCACTTACTGTATTCATAACCATATGATGTCCATATAACGGAACACTAAAATTATCTATGAACTCATCCTTTTTATATAAATCAAAACTTGAACCAGTAGTCTCTAATTTAATATTTTTAATAATGTAGTCATTAGATTCATCTTCACCATAAAAGATTACTTCATTATTAAAGTTAATCTTTCTGATATTTTCATCATCACCACTTGCAATAACCTTTCTAGCTTTATTGGCAAACTTTTCAAAGGTTCTAATAGTATCTTCTAAATCTTTATAGATTTCTGTATGTTCAAGTTCAATACAAGTAATGATAGCAGTTGTGGGATGATAGGCAAGAAAGTGACGATTAAATTCATCTGATTCTATTAATAATAACTTGTTTTTCATATCAATATGACCTGTTCCATCACCTATAAAGTAATTACAACCAATGGTATCTATAAATAAATGTTTTAAAAGAGATGTTGTTGTAGTCTTTCCATGAGTCCCACTAATCGAGATAGTATTGAATTCTTTAGTTATTTCACCTACTACTTCATTATATGGTTTAAATGTAATACCTAACTCCTTTATTCTTTTAATTTCAGGATGTTCATCACTAAAAGCACGAGATGCCGTTACAACAGTATCTTTATCTAATTTATGATTACCATCATAAAAGATTTTTATACCTCTATCTTCTAGTCCTTTTTGTGTAAATTTATAATCTTTCGCATCATCATAACCTGATACCTCATTACCCATATCATATAACATCTGAGCAAGAGTACTCATTCCGCTTCCTTTAATTCCAATACAATAATATTTCATAAGACTTCCTTCTTTCTTTATTCATTATACCTTATGTTACATAGATTTTCAAATATACTTGAAATTACTATATATTTATGATACTATGAATATGTAAAAGAAATTTACATAATATAAAAAAGATGAATACCTAGTTTGCGATTTGGGTGTTACCTCAAATATATTTTGGTGTAAACATCCTAATTACAATACTGTAATAGGGTGTCTTCTATCTAAAAATAATCAAGAGTATGATAATTAAAGAACTTGACACTATTTGCCAAGTTTTTTAATTATATTTTAATATATTTAGTATTTGGTCCTTTACCTATCTTTTTAATTATTTTATCACTTATCATTTTGCTAAGAACATTAGAAGTTGTAGTTTTTTCTTTATTTAGTAGTCTTTCTGCTTCTTTTCTTGTTATTTCACCATTTTTATCAAGATAATCAATTATTATTTTATAATCATCTTTTGCAGGTATTTTATCAATAGTAATTCTTGGAAGTCTCACTACAAATGAAGAAGGTAATGCTTTTACAAGAAAATCCAAATTTTTACTTTTATAATAAGAATTAACTCTTCTAAGTCCACTACCAATCGCTTCTACACGTTTTAATCGCATAAATATTGATTGTAAATGAGGATTTCTTGAGGTAGATAATCCTGCTAGTACATCTTCTATTGTAATATTTCCATATAATGAACCATAACTAATAAATTCAATACTATCATCTTTATATATATTAATAATATTAGAAGTTAATACCGAGTAATCACGATGTATTAATGAATTAAGTATAATTTCTCGTAAAATAAATTCAGGATATTCCTCTATATCTTCTCTTATACTACTATCTATTAGTCCATATGTTGCAGAATTAATTTTTAAATAAGATAGAGTCTTGTCATATACTTCTAAAAGCGATCCTCCAAATTCTTTTCTATCTAAGAAGTTAGTTTTGTTAACTGATTGATATGTTGCAACTTTAACTGTATAAGGATTCTGATCAGACAATAATAAAGCTAAGTTTGTATAATTACCATTATTATCAAGCATAAATAAATTTTTCATAATATTTTTATTATTAATATCTATATTTATTCCCATAAAAGCTTCACGGATATAATTAAAAGTTAAATTCTGATTATTTGCAACTGAGGTTTCAAATGTTATATTACTATTTTTAATAATCATTTGTTTAACTGTCTCTTCTGTAGCAGGCATTGAACAAGAACCATTTCTTATATAAGTTCCTTTAATAATACCTTTATCTTTTAATGAATATATATTAACACCTTTACTTACGTTTATTATAATATAGTCTTTATTATCTAAAGTAGCGTTATTTATAGATACAAACACTGAACAATCAGGTACTATTTTTCCTCTAATACCATTTGATATTTTTTCTTCTGTTTCCTTAACATTTTCTAAACCAATTAATTCTCCATTATCATTATAACCAATATATATAGTACCACTACCAGAATTTAGGAAAGCAACTATTTCTTTATATATATTTTCTGTATATAGTTCTTTAAATTCTATATTTTCATTTTCTTGCATCTTTATCACCGTCCTTATATACATTATACAATACTTTTTTAATTTTGTAAGAAAAATCGTTCAATAATCGTTCAATCGTTCAATAATCGTTCATTTTTGTATAAATAACTTGACATTATTTGCCAACTTCCTCAAGCATCATTTGTTATTTTATCAATATCAAAAAAACAAATTAATTCCTTGTTTCCTTTAAAGATAATAATATTGGATACTTGAAATTACTATATATTTATGATACTATGAATATGTAAAAGAAATTTACATATTATAAAAAAAAAGAGGAATACCTAGTTTGCGTTTCGGGTGTTACCTCTAAAAAGGTTTAGAAGTAACCCCCCTATTCACAAAGATGTAATAGGGTGTTTTACTATCTATAAATAATTAGGAGTATAATTATAATTAATAATATTACTATCATGAAGTCCTTCTTACTCATAAATATCTCCCCTTTCTCCCCCTGAATAATAATAGAGTTATGAAAGAGGCAAAACACCCCTACTAGGTATTCCTAGTAGATATAATAGCATGTCTAACACAACAAATCAAGCGAACATGATACAGAAAATTTGTTCTTTAGAAAAGAGGTAAATATGTTAGAATTATATAAAAAATGTAATTTATGTCCAAGAAATTGTTTAATAGATAGGTCTAAAACTTTAGGATATTGTAAAGCGACTGATAAAGTTAAAGTGGCAAGAAGTGCTCTACACCACTTTGAAGAACCTTCTATATCAGGTAACAATGGCAGCGGTACTATCTTTTTTAGTAATTGTAATTTAAAGTGTTGTTATTGTCAGAATAAAGAGATATCTACTGATGGTTTTGGAAAAGAAATAACTATAGAAAGACTTTCTGAAATGATGCTAGAGTTAGAAGAAAAACATGCTAACAATATTAATTTAGTTACTCCTACTCACTATGTTCCTAGTATTATAGAAGCGATTAAACTAGCAAGAAGCAAGGGATTATCTATTCCTATTGTTTATAATACAAGTGGTTATGAAAATGTTGAGACATTAAAACTATTAAAAGGATATATTGATATTTATCTAACAGACTTTAAGTATTTTGATAATAAGTTAGGTAAAGACTTATCAAAGTGTTCTAATTATTTTGAAGTAACATCAAAAGCACTTGATGAAATGTATAGACAAACAGGTAAAAATAAATTTAATGATAATGGTCTAATGACTAAAGGTATTATTGTTAGATGTTTAGTTTTACCTACTAAGAGTGATGATGCTAAAAAAATAATAGATTACTTATATAAAAAATACCAAGATAATATCTATCTTAGTATTATGAATCAGTATACACCAGTTAACTTTATTAAAGATTATCCATATTTAAATAAAACTATTAGTGAAGATGAATATAATGATGTAATAGACTATGCAATAGATTTAGGTATTAAAAATGCTTATATGCAAGAAGGTGGTACTTGTAGTGAATCATTTATACCTGCTTTTGATCTTGAAGGTATTTAAGGCGTTCTACTTTAGAATAAATACAACCACAATAGTCTTGTCTATATAGATTATAGATATGAGATAGTTCTATACTTCTTTTATAACCATTTTTCTTTTTAAAGTCTGCATATAAATAATTAATATTATATTTTTTAGATAACTCTTCTCCTATTTCATTTAACCATTTACTATTCTTATAAGGACTGATTGATAAAGTGGTAGTAAAATAATCAAAATTGTGTATTTTAGCAAGCTTTGCTGTTTCTTCTAGTCTTAAGTTATAACACTTATAACATCTAATATCCCCTTCTTTTAAGTCTTCTAGTCCACGAGAGATATCTAAAAACTTCTCTTTATCATAATTACAATCTAATAGTTTAATATCATAACCTACTAATCCAATAAACTTCTCTAGTTCATCTTTTCTTTTAAGATATTCTTTATAATCAGTAATATTAGGATTATAAAAGAGAATTGTAATATCAAAGTATTTAGATATTTTTTCTAAGACTGATGATGAACAAGGTGCACAACAAGCATGTAATAGTAGTGTTGGTTTATTATTTAAATCTATACTATTTAATATTTTTTCACACTCTAAATTATAGTTCATTTAATCATCGCCTTTTATTAAAAATGTTGCATATAAAGGTATAGATTTAATATTAGTTTTAGGATCATATCCAAAATCTTTAGTACTTATTCTAATTGCATATTTTGGTTTAAATTTTTCTATATATAATTTTAAACTTTTAGATTGAGTAGCATTTCCTGCCTTTACTTCTACTGGTATAATCCCATCTTTTGTATATAATAGAAAAGCAACTTCACTTGTATTATTACTTCTATAATAATACAAATCAAATCCATTACATACTAACTGATTAGCAACAAAGTTTTCTGCTATTACACCTTTATATAGTGATATATTATCACTTAAAATATCTTCGATATTTAGTTTTAAAATATTATTAAGTATACCTACATCACTTAAATATAATTTAAAAGTATCAACATCTACAAAGCCTTCAAGAGGTATTTCTGGAATTTTAATAGCTTTACAACGTAAAACCATATTACTAGCTTCTAACCAATCAATAGCAGTAGCATATTCTCTTGCTCTAGCATCTTTAGATACATTAGAATATTGAAATTTATTAGAAATATTAGATAATTGAGAAGGTAGAGAATCATATACTCTATTTATTCTTAAAGCTTCGCTTTCATTAGTAACATATTTATCCATATCTTTAAAATATGAACTAACAATATCAGTTAAAATAGTTTTATCATACTTAATATAATCACCATTAGTCTTTACCATATTACTGACACTTTCAGGCATACCACCTGTTATTAAATATATTCTATATAGATTTAAAGCTTTCTCATGAATCGTAGAAGTTATTTGCTTATTATTTTTATAACAATCTTTAATAAGATCTATTAACATTTCTTGATTCATAGCAACTAAAAATTCTTCAAAGTCCATTGGATACATATTTAACATTTTTACTTTACCTACCGGAAAAGAAAATTTTGATCTTTTTAATTTTACGCCCAAAAGACTTCCAGCACAAATTATTCTAACATTATTATGGTTTTCTTGGAAGTATTTAAGTTCTGAAATTATTTTTTCACTCTCTTGTATCTCATCAATGAAAAGAATAGTATCTTCCTTTTCAAAATCAAAATCTAGTAATAGCTTTAATCTATTAAACTTTTCAATTGATGTTAAATTAGAATTATATAACTCTATTACATTAGTATTTTCAAATAGATTAACATAAACATAATTACTATATTCATTTTTACAAAATTCATTTATTATGTAAGTCTTACCAGATTGTCTAACTCCAAGTATCATTAAAGGTTTTCATTATTATTTTTCCATTTTAATAATTCCTCATATATTTTTCTTTTCATACATAGTTCTCCTCTTATAAGGATATAATATCATTAATTATTAAACATTTCAATCATTTTATCACGTTTTTTATAGGACTTTTTATGATGATTTACACGTTTTTCATAGGACTTTCACTTTTATTTATCACATTTTATTAATCTTAAGCTCTTTTCTTTTTCATATATCTTATTATAATTCTCAGTAATATTTCGATAATTATCAAAGTTTTGAATATAAAATTCCATAAATAAGTCTTGATTAGCTTCATATTTACTAATAGTAGCATTTGCAATATATATTAATTCATCAGCTTTTTCTCTAGAAATCGGTGGTACTTTTCTATAATCTATGAACTCATCATTCCACAAACTATAATCATAACTATATAATGGAAAAACCAAATTATAATCATCAATTGAAGAAGCAAACCCGTTAGATGCACCAAATATTTTAAATTGACTTGAGGTTAAATCAAGAAAATAGTTATAATCATTTTCACTTATAAAATTAATTACATGATTAGGATTATTAGACATATTCTTATGAATATTATTTAAAAACAATCTAATTTCATTTATATTATAATCATGCTCATTAACATCTACTCTTACCATATTGTTTTCAATATTAAATCTATCAAGTACTTTTTTAGTAAAAGCTGCAGTATGACGACAACAGCCAATACCAGTAAATATTTTTAAAGCAGCATGTAATGTTTTATCATCAAGAAACTCTTTAATATCTTTTATAACTTCTTTATAAGAATATCTACATATTAAAGATAAATATCCTTCATGAATTAAAATAGCATTAAAAATAGATATCTCTATACCAGTTTTAAAATTAAAAGTATTAGCAAGAGATACTATATTATCCAAAATTTTATCAAAATCTTCTTTCATTTGTTGATGGATTGAATCATTTGTATAAGTAGATAGATAATTATTTAACTCTTTTTGTTTCCTAGATAAAGCTTTTACCTCTTCCCACGTTTTTCTAACTTCTTGCCATCCTTCTTTCTCTTGTTCTATATATTCTCTTATTTTTTCATCTATAAACATAACTATCCCCCTTTAAGCGTGAGTATATTGTATCACTTTATAATAATCATATCAATATCATAAATTCTCTTTTTTTAGCATATTTATTACTGAAAAGGAAACAGTGATACTATGTCTAACTTTACTTATGCATTTTTATTATCTACTTTAGCAGGTCTTTCTACTTTAATTGGTTTTATTCCTCTACT
Source organism: uncultured Mycoplasmatota bacterium (assembly GCA_946498975.1). Taxonomy (GTDB): domain Bacteria; phylum Bacillota_I; class Bacilli_A; order RF39; family UBA660; genus Onthousia. Next base: position 7,979 of record CAMMQC010000028.1, on the reverse strand, counting down.
TTTTAAGTTAAAGAATGAAAAATATATTATCTTAGCATCTTTATCATTTGCAAGTAGTGTAATGATTTGTGTATCCCTTACTGATTTAATACCTGAATCTTTTAATCTCCTAACTACTATATTTAAAGGTTTCCCTGCTCTTTTATTTCTTTTAATATTTATCTGTCTTGGTGTAATTACATCAATGTTAATAGATAAGTTCTTACCCAGTAATGATAATAAATCTATCAGTAATAAAAAATTATATAGATTAGGTCTTGTTTCTATGCTTGCTATTATTATGCATAATATCCCTGAAGGAGTCGCTACTTTTCTTTCTAGTTCTACTAATAGAGGATTAGGATTATCTTTAGCTTTAGCCATTAGTTTTCATAATATCCCAGAAGGAATAAGTATTGCAATTCCCATATATTTTAGTACTAAATCTAGGTTTAAAGCCTTTTTATATACTTTAATATCAGGCTTATCTGAACCATTAGGAGCGATACTCGCATATTTCTTTCTATCTAATATTATTAATAACTTTATTATGAGTGTAATACTTGCTATGATAGCAGGTATAATGATACATATTAGTATTTATGAACTGTTAAAAGAGTCTTTTAGCTATAAAAAAAGAAGACATACCTTTATCTTCTTTAGTATAGGATTTATCTTTATGTTAATATCTCATTTTCTATTAGGTTAACTCTTAATAAGTTTTTTTACACTTTCAACAGTAGTTTTGCTTTCATCTGATAATTCGTCTTCAGTGATTTTTCTAATTACTTTGTAATCCTCAGTTAATTTCCCATCTTGATAAGTTAAACTAATCACTTCATTAGTATCATTATTACCATTAATATTCAAACTGCATTCTTCTACTTCTCCAAAATTTAATTTTATCTTAATATTGGTATTATTACTAGAATAACCCATTATAATATTATTACAATATTCTATGCTAACTCCTTTACAAAACTCTAAAAAACTTGCAAAACTCTCATCGTCTTGATGATTAAAACAATATACTTGGAGATTTTTTAGAAAATCAGTTGGATAGTTAATCGAAACAAAATATTTTTCATCATTTTTTTCTAAAGTATATCTTTTAGGATGATCTCCGATAGAACAATATTCAGTTATGACAGCACCATCATCTAAATAATAACCTTTTCCCTTTAAATTAAAAGAATCATAATCATAAAGAGCAAACGTATTTTGTTTTAATATTTTTAATAAAAATAAGTCTCTTTGTCTTTTCTCATTACCATAGCTAAAAAAATCAAGAAGAAATTCATATATAGTTCCTTCACTATCTTTTACATAAGCTTTTTCATCATCAATATTAAAAACTTCTACATCATCATCAAAGTTGCCAAAATGTTTTAATGCGTTTTTAAGTCTTCTCTCTTTAAATCTTTTAAAAATTGGTCTACTTAACTTATCATTCGTATATTCATCTTTACTAAAGAAATTCATCTACATCACCCTCTTGGCTACATATTATACAACTTATTAAAAAAAATGCAACTGGAGGTTTGATTAAGAAAGCTTTTTATAGTACAATATTTTTAGGTGTTAAATATGAAGAGAATCTTAATTAGTTTAATTCGTCTTTATCAAAAGATGCCTTTAACAAGTCATGGGGCTTGTCATTTTTATCCTACTTGTTCTAATTATACTATTGAAGCGATAGAAGAATATGGTTCTATGAAAGGATTATTTCTTGGCTTTAAAAGAATTCTTAGATGTCATCCTGGAGCAAGATATGGATATGACCCAGTTATTAGAGAGGAGAAAAAGAATGAAAAGAAGTGTTAAAAAATTAGGTAAGATTGCTTTATTAGGTGTAGCAATTTTATTTACTACTACAGGTTGTAAAAGTGATGATATGGAAGATATTGAGATAGTTACTACTAATTATCCTAATGAATATATTATAGAAAGGCTTTATGGAGATCATGCTAAGGTTAGTAATATATATCCTGATGGTATAGATGTTAGTGATTATAAATTTACTAATAAGCAAAAAAAAGACTTTGCTAGTAAAGATTTATTTATCTATACAGGTTTAATTGATAGAGAAAGAAGTTTAGCAGTTGATTTATTAGATTATAATAAAGATTTAAAAATAATAGATAGTTCTTATGTTCTTGATAATGATTATAATATGGAAGAAGTTTGGCTAGATCCATCATTTATGTTAATGATGAGTCAAAATGTAAGATTAGGTTTAAAAGAATACATAGAAAATAATTATTTAAAAGAAGAGATAGATGCAAACTACGAAGAATTGAAAGTTGATATTTCAGAGCTTGATGCTGATATTAGACTTGCTGTTGAAAATGCTCCTTATAAGACAATAGTTGCAACAGATAATAACTATAGATTTTTAGAAAAATATGGGGTTAAAGTTTATATATTAAATGATGATACTAGTGAAAAAGATTTAGTAGAAATTAATAACTTAATAGAAAATGGTAGTATTACTAAGATATTTAGTTATGAAGATGTAAAAACTACTAATAATGTTCAAAATTTAATTAATACTTATCCTAATAATTTAGAGATAATTAAATCTAATAGAATAATAGTTTTAAATGATGAACAAAGAGAAACAGGAACTGATTATCTAACTTTAATGAATCAGAACTTAGATGATATAAGAGAAGAGTTATATCATAGTAATAGTTAAAATATTAAAACAGTGTTAGTAATTAACTACACTGTTTTAAAATAGCCTTAATATATCATTAAATGTTACATATATCATGAGTAGCATTAATAAGAATAATCCTACAGCATGGAATTTAGCTTCTGTCTCAGGTTTAACTGGACTTCCTTTTATTTTCTCAATTATTATAAATAAAATATGTCCTCCATCAAATGCTGGTAATGGTAATAAATTAATAAATCCTACATTTATTGATAAGAATGAGAACAAATATAATATACTAGCAAGTCCCCCACTAGCTTGAGCCCCTACTACTTCATATATTCCTACAGGACCACTTAACTGATTTAAATGAATTCCTCCAGTAAATAAGTTTAATAAAGTAACACCCATCTGTTTAAATAAAGAACCTGTTTTAACTACTGTATATTTTAAGGAAGCTAGAAAGCCATGTTGTTCTTCACCTTGCATACCAATACCATAAAGATATCTTTCTACGCCATCAACCTTAGTCTTTTCTGGTTTTATTTCATATGTTTCTACATTACCATTTTTATCTTTTATTTTAAACTCAGTCGCTTCATTAGTATCGGCAATTGTTAGATAAAGAGAAATATCATCTATAGTCCAAATATCATGACCATTAATTTCTAATATTTCATCACCTTTTCTAAGTCCTGCAACATATGCTGGTGTTCCTTTTTCTACACTAGATAAAATTGGTTCTGTTGAAGTTGCACCCCAAACTAATGAAATAAAGAATAACACTAAGATAGCAGAGATAAAATTAAACCCTGCTCCAAAAAACATTACTAAAAACTTTTGCCAAGGCTTTTTACCAGGAAGTGTTCTATCTCTTGGTAAATCTTCCTCTTCTCCCTCTTCACCTGCTAACTGACAAAAACCACCTATAGGAATCGCTCTTAAAGAATATTCTGTCTCACCTTTTTTAAAACTAAAAAGTTTAGGACCCATACCAAGGGCAAATTCATATACGTAAATACCTGTTAATTTAGCGAATAAGAAATGTCCTCCTTCATGAATAAAAATAATTGAACCTAATAAGATTATAAATAATATTAATGTAACCATGTTGCCTCCTAAATTAATCCCATTACTAATATAAATGCTAAAATTACAAAAATTAGACTATCTAAACGATCTAGTATACCTCCATGTCCTGGAATAAGATTAGAAAAATCTTTAACATTAAATGTTCTTTTAATAGATGAAAATACTAAATCACCAAGTTGCCCTACAACTGCTAAGAATAATGTTGTTAGTATTAATATTGCTAAAGAAATACCTGAATCTATTACTGTATAATAAAATGTAGTTGCTACAAAAGTTCCCATTAAGACTCCACCTATAAAACCTTCTATAGTCTTATGAGGACTAATAGAGGGAGCTAATTTATTTTTACCTATATACATACCAGTTATAAGAGCAAAGGTATCTGTTATTACTGTTATAAGTAGTAAATAGATTAAATAATTTAGACTATAATTTCTAATTACTAATATTAAATTAAAAGAGATATTTATAAAAAGAAGTGAACCTATTAAATATAAAGCATCATTAATATCATAATCCATTTCTTTCTTATTTTTTAATAACATAGGTAAAAGGAATAATAGAACAATAAAACTTATTAATTGATAACTCATATTATAACTAAATATATTTTGATTGTAAGTTAGAATTATAGAAAATATAATTAATAAATATGAAATTATTTTCATTAAAGTAGGAAACTCTTTTTTCTTTTCTCTTATAGTTATTAACTCATACATTGCTCCTACTGCAAGAAAAGTCATAAGGATTGCAAAAGGAATACCTCCTATAAATAATAAAGGTACAAATATTAATATCATAATAATAGCACTTAATACACGTTTTTTCATGTTAGCACTACCTCCAATCTTATAATAAGTATAATATATTTTTTACTTTTAGACAATAAGCTTTAAATTATTTATTAAAATTCATTATAAGGCGTTTTACTGTATCACTATCGTTAATATCAAGATAATTTTCTCTCATGACACTCTTATTAATATTTACTTTTAACAATTCATTTAATTCTTTAGTTCTACTAGATAGTGATAAGTTTTTAGTTTCTTCATATTTGGTAATACTTGCTAGATAAGCAATTATATGGGGATAATCATATAAAGGAATGTTATCTAATTCCATACTTATATCTATTATTCTTAAATCTTTTAAACTTATATCTTTTCCATGATATAAGTCATCCATTAATTTAAAGAGTTTTATTTGGACTCTTGTTGCAATTAAATTGTCGTTAATAGCGATAGAAACATCTGATTTATAGTCTAAAGACTCTAGATATTCTTTAAATAATAGTTCATTATAATAAGCTAAATATTCACTAAAGATAAACCACTCTTCTGTATATTTATAGTTGCTATTATTATAAATTATATGAGTATATTCATGAGTGATACCTAAAGAAGTTAAAATATTCTTATAGTTTACAACTTTTATATCATTAAAGACAAAGTCTGTTACTCCTTTTGCAATAAGTAAGTCCTCTGCTTCTTCTTTAGTTAGAGAAATATTTTCAAACTCATCATTAAGTTTATCTTCATCACTTGAATTAGAATATTTTATTAACGTATCAATATCATACATAAAAATAGGTGTTTTAGCAAAGTCTTTAGTATAACAATTAAAATAACTATCTAGATACTTACTTACTAAAGATAAAATCTCATCATTAGATAAATATCTTAAAGGACCATTATTATCTTTTTTCTTAGTATCACTTAAAGTTAATAAGAGTCTTCTATAATCATAATATTTCTTTCTAAGATATTTATATTTTTTAATATCACTATAGATGTCTATTAATTCACTTCTAATTACATCATAACCATAATCCATAATAATCCCCCTAATAACAAAAGAGATTACCTTAAGTAACCCCTAAAACTTATCAATATTAATTTTAACGTATTTGTTATCTTTTAAAGCGCTACTAGCTTGTACTAGAGTTCTAATGGCATTAGCAGTTCTACCATTCTTACCGATAACTCTACCGATATCAGAGTCTGATACTAGTACTTCTATAATTATTTCCTTATCATTTTCACTAGGAAATTCTTTTACAGATACAGCATCTTCATCTTTTACGATATTTTTAATTATTTTTTCTGTTAATTCTACTAAAGTCATTATTTTGTTTCCTTTTTATCTTTAGATTCAGCAAATTTTTTCATAATACCTGCATCTTTAAATAGACTTCTAACAGTATCAGATGGTATTGCTCCATTGTTTAACCATTTAAGAGCAACTTCTTCATTGATTTTAACATCTTTTTCACAACTTATAGGATTATAAGTACCTACTAATTCTAGATATTCTCCATCTCTTCTACTTCTTGAATCTGTTGCAACTATACGATAGAATGGTCTTTTCTTAGCTCCCATTCTCATTAATCTTAATTTAACTGCCATAATTATCGCTCCTTTCTTTTTACTGTTATAATTATACATAAAAATATAAAGACTGTCAACCTTTTTTTGTTAACAGTCTTTATGAACTATTAATTATAATGAGTCTACTCAGTGGGATTATCTAGATATTCTTCATTTACTTCTTCATCTATTCTCTTATCAATAGTAGCATCACTATCCATTATTTCTTCCCAATCATCAACTTCATCTAAGGTATTGATACGTACTTTAGTATCTCCAACTAATTCTATACCTAGAGTTTTATCTATAGTACAATTAATAGTATTACCAGCAATTTCTGCTTTACTACAACTTGGTCCACTTAAACTTCTAATTATTACTTCTTCGTTTTCTGTATCTGAGTTTACTCCTTGAACATTAATAGTTTCAGTATAGTTTTTAGTATCTTTTAATACTTCAGTTTTAGTATCATTATCATAAGAATACCAAATATTAATATCATAACTTCCATTAATGGTAACTGTTCCATTTGAAAAAGTACCACTAAAATTATGATTAATCACCCAACAGCCAAGAATTGTATTAGGGTTATTCGTTACTTGTAATGATAAGTTATCAGTAAATTGTTTCTTACCTTTACCAATAACTGCTTTTGTTACTATTTCTTTATACAAAGCCATACGTTTCCCTCCTCTAATTTAGTCTATGCTTTATCTAATTAAAAAGTACAAAAAACTGGTAGAATATATATTTACCAGTTTATAAATCAATACAATCAGAAAAGAAAGAAACAATTATGCTTCTTTCTTTAATTCTTCAAGTTCTTCTATACTTAGTCCTGTATTTTTAGATACTACTTCTATAGGTATTCCATCTTTAAGAAGATTTTTAGCAATTTCTATTTCTTTTGCTTTAGCACCGGCTTCAAGTCCTTCAGCTTTACCATCATCATAGCCATCATCATATCCATCTAGTCTTGCTGAATTTATCTCTTTTCTTCTAACTAACTCTACATTATAATCTGTTCTAAACTTATCATCTTCAGCTAATCTTTCTAATTTATCCACGATATATAACGCCTCCTCATTACCATTTGCAATCTCTCTCATCTCTTCATATGAACTTGCTATCATCATCGCTGCAAATGTTTCTTCTTCGTTACTACCATTATATCTTACATTTTTTAGACTTTCAAGATAAATATTATGTATTTTGATATCATCTATTACATCATTATATTTTTCATTTCTTAAAGTATAATCAATATTAATTGCATCAGGATTTATCTTATAAAGACTATTATTAAAGTTAATTAGTGCAGTTTTCATCTTAACAAAGTCTTCTCCTTTTTCTAAGCCACCACCGGCAATAAGGAAAAGATACATCCTATTTTTGATTAAGACTCTTTCTGAGACATCTTTATTCATTTCTACAATAATGAAATCTCTATCTTTTTTCAATAAGACATCAAGCCTATAATCTCTTGCAACATTTCCACTATTTATTTCATTATCATATAATTGATAGCCCTCTAAATCCAATTTAAAATAATATTTAATTATTTTTTCAAAAAAGAATCTACTATCTTCATCTTTAAACATTCTTTTAAATGTTGTGTCAGACAAAAGTGTAAAGAATTCTTTTTTCTTTTCTTCTTTTTCCATTAATACCTCCAATAATTTTTAATATTTCTACGTAGATGTCTACAACTCTAGCATGGAAGGAAAATTAATGCAAAAGAGCAATTTTGTAAATTCGCTACAAAAACAAGGAGCAATTTAATAAATTCACCAGAGGAAAATGCAAAATTGGCCCTAAAAATTAGGACCAATTTAATCGAGTAGAAATATAGATTACTCTATATAGCCCTCACAAATCCGTAC
>CAMMQC010000027.1 GCA_946498975.1 uncultured Mycoplasmatota bacterium | reverse complement strand
AATTTAAAGTAAAAAGATAGACATTATTTATCTATCTCTTGACTGAACTGTAACTAAAAAAAATATAAATATATAAAAAAGTATTGCCTTTTATAAAAAACATGCTATAATTTTATCTGATTTAATACACAAATAAAAAATTATTACATATAATGTCTTAGCTATAGGAGGAATTTTTATGAAGTTAGCTAAAATGAAAAAAGAAGATTTAGAATTATTATCGTATAAGGATATAACATATTATATATTAGAAGAAGAAGGAAAAATGAATACTGCTAATCTTTTTAAAAGAGTAGTAACATTACTAGAACTTCCTAATAAAACTTTTGAGGAGAAAATAGGTGACTATTATACACTTCTTACAACTGATAAAAGATTCATTCTTTTAGAAGATGGTAACTGGGACTTAAGAAGTCGTCATACATCTGATAAAATAGTTAAAGTAACAGATGATGAGGACGAAGAAGAAGAGGATGAAGAAATTAAAGAAGATACAATCTTACCAGATGAATCTGAAGAAGATAACTATGACTCTGGTGATACAGATGACGATGATGACTATGCTGATGCTAATGAAGATTTAAAAGATTTAGTTGTAGTCGATGAAGATGAATTAGAAGAGAGCTAAAAATATTTAGTTCTTTTTATTTTATGGTAATATTTTATTATGGGAGGAACAAGTATAAAAACATCTCTCTATAAAATAATAAATACTACTTACTTAACAATTTTTCTAATACTTTGTCCTTAAATTCTGGATAAACTTCTAGTAGGCTATCAATTGCACGCTCTATTCCTTGTTGTTCAAAAGTAATGTATTTATCAATTAAATCGCTATTATCTAGTGGAATATAATTAGGTCTATTAGGAAATCTATAGATTTTTATATTACCATTTCTTTCTTCTTTTATTAAAGTATTTAATATATTATCATAATAAACTTTTTTAATTGGTTTAAGTGCTTTTTCAAAAGAAATAACTTCTGGTTCCCACAAATATTCATAATGATTAAATGTAGTGGCATCTAACACATAAATATAGCCAGGTTTATTATATATTTTCTCTAATAAACCTTCTCTTCTTTCAACTAATATAGGTATTTCATTATCATAAAGTTTTACTGTATCTAAATCTCCCATACCTTTTCCCATAAATAACATGGCGACAACTTTATTCTCTGATGCATATATACATTTCTTTTGATGAGTACTAATATTAGCACGAATAATTTTTAGGTTACCATTATCACTTCCATGATATACAATATTGTTCATAACTATCTCCTTTTTGCTATTTATTATAAACGAATACACAAAAAATTTAAACGAATACACAAAAAATTTAAACATTGTATTTAAATGTAAGCTATGCTATAATTACAAAGAAAAAGAAAGGACTGGTTATAATGATAGAACGTCTTGAAGCTACAGAAAAGAAATATATGGACTTACAAAAAGAACTAATGAGTGAAGAAGTCCTAAAAGATATTAATAAAACAAGAGAATTATCAAAAGAAATGTCTGAACTAGAAGAAGTAGTAACTGTTTATCGTGAATATAAAAAGGTTATTGACGCTATTCCTGAAACTAAAGAAATGTTAAAAGATGATGAATTAAAAGATATCGCTAAAGAAGAGTTAAAGAACTTAGAAGAAAAGAAAGAAAAGTTAGAACATGACTTAGAGATACTTTTAATACCAAAAGATCCTAATGATAATAAAAACGTTATTGTGGAAATAAGAGGAGCAGCAGGTGGAGATGAAGCTAATATCTTTGCAGGTGACCTTTATAGAATGTATTCAAAATATGCTGATAAAGTAGGATTTAAAACAGAATTAATCAATGCTGAAGAAGGAACAGCAGGAGGCTTTAGTCAAGTAGAATTTATGGTTAAAGGAAGCGGAGCCTACTCTAAACTTAAATATGAAAGTGGTTCTCACAGAGTTCAAAGAATTCCTGTAACAGAAAGTAATGGTAGAATTCAAACATCAACTGCAACAGTACTTGTAATGCCAGAAGCAGAAGATGTTAATATTGAAATAAATCCATCTGATCTTAGAATAGATATCTACAGATCATCTGGTTGTGGAGGACAAGGAGTTAATACAACCGATAGTGCTGTACGTATTACCCACTTACCAACTAATACTGTTGTTACTTGTCAAAATGAAAGAAGTCAAATTCAAAATAAAGAACAAGCGATGAAAGTATTAAAAGCAAGACTTTATGAACAAGAGTTAAGACGCCAAGAAGAAGAGTTAGGTGAGTCTCGTCGCAATAAAATAGGTACAGGTGATAGAGCCGAAAAAATAAGAACTTATAACTATCCTCAAAATAGAGTAACAGACCATAGAATTGGTTTTACTACTAATAACTTAGATAGAGTTATGAATGGAGATTTAGAAGAAATAATAGATGCTTTAATTATGGAAGATCAAAGAAGAAAATTAGCAGGAGAAGAAGAATGACAGTTGAAGAATTAATTGTCTATGGTAAGAAATATACAAGTAGTACTCATGCTAAAATGTTACTTGCTACTTTCCTTGAAGTTAACCCCCTAGAACTATTAACTATACTAGATAAAGTAGTAGATGATAGTATTATTAATCTTTATAAAGAATCTTTAAAAGCCTTAAGTGAAAATAGACCTATTCAATATGTAATAGGTCATGTTAATTTCTATGGATTAAAGTTTAAAGTTAATGAAAATGTCCTAATACCACGATTTGAGACAGAAGAGTTAGTTGAAAATATTAAATATTATCTTGAAAAGAAAAATATAACTAATCCTAAAATATTAGATTTAGGTTGTGGAAGTGGTGTTATAGGCCTAACTTTAAAATACTTTTTTAAAGATGCAGATGTTACTTTAGTTGATATAAGTGATGAAGCCTTAGAAGTAGCAAGAGATAATGCTAAAAGTCTAGACTTAGATGTTAACTTCATAAAAAGTGATTGGTTTAAAAATATCCCTTTAGATAAGTATGATGTTATAGTATCAAATCCTCCATATATTAAAACTGATGAAGAAATAGAAGAAATAGTTAAAAATAATGAACCTCATCTAGCCTTATATGGGGGATTAGATGGTCTAGACTGCTATAGAAATATTGTAAAAGATATTAATAACTATTTAAAAGATGATTACTTAATCGCCTTTGAAATAGGTTATCTTGAAGGACAAGAATTAAAGCTGTTAGTAGAAAATACTATACCTAATAGTAAAGTAACTATTAAAAAAGATTTAAGTAATAAAGATAGAATGCTTTTTGTCGAAAAAAATATTGATTAAAAAATTAAAATATCACTCATTAATTAAGTGTAGAAAGGGTGATATTTTTATATGAAAAAATATTTAATCTTAGCAAGTTTAATCTTAGTATTTATACCAAATTTAAATAAAGAAAGTGATGAAATTATAATTCCTGATGAAGCAATTAGATTTAGAGTAGTAGCAGAGTCTAATACTAAAGAAGACCAAGAAACTAAAACAATAGTAAAAGAAGCTTTAGAAGAAGATTTAGATACACTTTTAAAGAATAGTACTTCCATCGATGAAACTAGAACTATTTTAAAGGAAAGTCAAAATCATTTTGAATCTCTAGTAGAAAGAACACTTTTAACAAATAAGATAAATACAACATATAAAGTTAATTTTGGAATTAATTACTTCCCAGAAAAAAACTATAAAGGAGTTATCTACGAAGAAGGTTATTATGAATCTTTGGTTGTAACACTTGGAAGTGGTAATGGAGAAAACTGGTGGTGTGTTTTATTTCCTCCCCTATGTCTAATGGAAGGCGAAGAAACTAATACTGATGAAGTTGAATATAAATCATTTGTTAAAGAAATGATAGATAAATACTTTTAATAAATATATACCTATCTGAATAAAATTTGATAGGTGATTACTTTGAATATTTTAGAGTTAATAATATTGGCGATAGGTCTAAGCATGGATGCCTTTTCTTTATCTATCGTTTATGGTACTTTAAATCTATCAAATAAAATTAAAAACTTTTTAAGTATAACAGTAGGAATATTTCACTTTATAATGCCACTATTAGGAAGTATATTAGGACTATTTATTGTTCACCATATAATTAGTAATCCTGATATTTTAGTAGGAATAATATTTACTATTCTAAGTATTGAGATGTTATTTAATATAAAAGAATTAGATGAAGAGAAAAAAGATTTTAAAAGTCTAGCGAATGCTTTTATCTTTGGTTTTAGTGTTAGTATAGATAGTTTTTCAGTAGGAATAGCATTAGGAACTCATAATGAAAATATTATTTTAGCAGTAACACTATTTGCCATAACAAGTTTTATCTTTACCCTTGTAGGACTTAATATAGGTAAATTTTTAACTTTAAAATTTGGTAAAATTGCCAATATCATAGGAAGTATTTTACTTTTAATTTTAGCACTTAACTATTTTTTCGAATAAAAAGTATTTTTTTGTAAAAACTATAATTGGGTGAAGTTTTATGAGTATAAAAAGATTAATCAGTGATGAAGAGATGGAAGAGATTATCAAAAAAGAAATACTTCCTTTAAGATTTCATACTGTAAACCAACTTGTAAAAGAAGTAAAATAACACTTCTTTTTTTGATGTTCTAAACAAAAGTGTGATAAGTTAGGTCGAAATACCTGCAAAAGTGTGATTTTTATATTAATATAATAAATAGTAAGCAATTGAAAGGAAGGAACATCTTTCTTTTTCTTTTGACAAACACTAGATACTTGCTTTATTATATATATGAAGGTGATAATAGTGTTAGTAAATTTTAATGAAATGTTAAAAGACGCAAAAGAAAAGAAATATGCCGTTCCTCATTTTAATATTAATAATTTGGAATGGGCAAAATACATTTTAGAGAAAATGCAAGAAGAGAATCTTCCAGTAATATTAGGAGTTAGTGAAGGTGCTAAAAAATATATGGGAGGTTTCTATGTAATTAGATGTATGGTAGAAGGTCTAATTAAAGATTTAAATATAACAATTCCTGTATGTCTTCACTTAGACCATGGAAGTAGTTTTGAAAGTTGTAAGGAAGCGATAGATGCTGGATTTTCTAGTGTTATGATAGATGCTAGTAAATATGATTTAGAAACTAATAAAAAGATAACTAAAGAAGTAGTAGATTATGCTCACTCTAAAGGTGTATCAGTAGAAGCAGAAGTAGGTCATGTTGGTGGTACTGAAGATAATGTTTATGGTGATGTTTTTAGAGCAACTCTAGAAGACTGCATAGAAATATCTAAAACAGGAATAGATGCTCTAGCACCTGCCCTAGGTTCAGTTCATGGATTATATAAAGGAGAACCTAATCTAGACTTTGAAAGGATGCAAGAGATAAATGAAACTTTATCTATTCCTTTAGTACTACATGGAGGAACAGGTATTCCTTATGATATGATAAAAAAAGCGATAAGTTGTGGAATTAGTAAAATAAATATAAATACAGAACTACAAGTAACTTGGCATAAAGCAGTAGCCGATTTTATTAACGCAAATCCTAGTGTTTATGACCCTAGAAAAGTAATAGGTAGTGGAGAAGCAGCTATGAAAGATAAAGTAAGTGAACTTGTAGATGTTTTTAACCCAAATCATATTAGTTCCAAAAATTAAATTAATAATATAATATAGTAGAAAGTGTGTGATTAACTATGAAAATGCTTGAGATAAAAGGAGGTAATCCTCTTACTGGAACAATAAGAATAAGTGGGGCTAAAAATAGTGTTGTGGCATTAATACCAGCGGCGATTTTATCAAGTGAAGAAGTAACAATCTGTAATGTCCCTGATATTACTGATACCGCTGCTCTTTGTGAAATATTAGAGTTTTTAAATGTTGATGTAAAACGGGCAACAGAAAGTCTAGTTATTAATCCATCAAACATGGAAAATAAAGAAATACCTAGTATGTATACTAAAAAACTAAGAGCCTCATACTACTTTATGGGAGCAATGCTTGGTAAATATAAAAAAGTAACTATGGCTTTACCTGGAGGCTGTTCAATTGGTGCAAGACCAATTAATCTTCATCTTAAAGGTTTTGAAGCCTTAGGGGCAACTGTAACTAATAAAGAAAATATTTATACCGTAGAAGCTAAAGAGTTAAAAGGTGCCAATATCTACCTTGACTTTGCAAGTGTAGGAGCAACTATTAACATCATGTTAGCAAGTGTTTTAGCAAAAGGAACAACCATTATCGATAATGCTGCTAAAGAACCAGAAATTGTTAATGTAGCAACTCTCCTTAACAATATGGGAGCCAAAATAAGAGGAGCAGGAACAAGTAGTATTGAAATAACAGGAGTAGAAAAACTTGGTAAATGTTTCCATGAAGTAATCCCTGATAGAATAGAAGCAGGTACTTATGTAATACTTGGCGCTGCTATCGGTAATAATCTAAAAATATCTAATATTATCCCAGAACATATAGAAGCACTAACTAGTAAATTAGAAGAAATGGGAGTATTTCTTGATATAGGAACAGACTATATAATTGTAAGTAGTGGAAAAGACTATAAACCAGTAAATGTTAAAACTCAAACCTATCCAGGTTTTGCAACAGACATTCAACAACCTCTAACACCGCTTCTTACTATGTGTAATGGTAGAAGTAAAATAGAAGAAACAATTTACGAAAATAGATTTATGCATATTCCCTATTTAAATCAAATGGGTGCAGATATAAGAGTAAAAAATCAAACTTCAACTATTATTGGCCCTACTAAATTAACAGGAACAGATGTAGTTGCAACAGACCTTAGAGCAGGAGCATCTCTTGTAATAGCTGGCCTAATGGCTAAAGGAACAACTAAAATAACTAATGTTGAACACATACTTAGAGGTTATGAAAATATCGTTGAAAAACTAATAGGAGTAGGAGCTAATCTAGAATTAAAAGACATATAGAAGCATTAAAAAGAGACTAGAGAAATATAATTATAATATATGACTCTAGTCTTTTTTGGAGGTAAAAATGAAAAAAATACTATGCCTTTTAATCATATGTCTTTTAGTTTATACAATCTATTACTTCAACCATACAGATAAAATAACTTATATATCAATAGGAGACTCTTTAAGTGTCGGAATAGACTCTAACGGTAATACAAACTATGGTTATAGTAATTATCTTGCTAACTATCTTAAAGATAAGGACTTATTAAAAAGTTACAATAACTATTTTTCTACAAGTGGTACTAGAATAATAGATTTAAAAAATAAACTTGAAACAAACTGGACTATAAAAAAAGATGGTAAATCTTTATCTTTAAAAAAATGTCTTCGTGAAGCTGAATTAGTAACTTTATCAGTAGGAATGGATGATATCTTAACAGAATTAACTTTATCCACAGTATCTGTGGAAAATCTATCTAACAAAGAAATAACTACAATAGTAGATAAAACAGTAAATGAGTTAGATTCTCTTTTTAAAGAATTAAGTAAATATGCTAAAAAAGATATAATCTTTATAGGTTTTTATAATCCTTTAGAAGAAGAAACACTCACCGCAGAAAGACTCTATACTTACCTAATAACAAAGACTAAAAATCTATGTAAAACCTATGATATAGAGTATTTAGATATTTATAATCTATTTAAGAAAAATAAAGATTACATAGATAATCCTACTAACATATATCCAACAACAGAAGCTTATCAAATGATTGCAACAAAAATAATAGAGAATTATTTATAGATAATCTAATAAAAACACTCTTGCATAAAAGATACTTATGTGATAAGATGTATATGTAAGAAAAAATTCATACAATAGTAAAAGGAACACTTAATATTTCCGTGTTGAGTGAGCCAACATATAATTGTTAAACCACCTAATCCACGTTGTGAGTTAGGTGACTTTCTTTTATATTAATACTATAAACAGTAAGAATAGTAAAAGGAAGATTATAATTACTAAAGAAAAAATTAAAAAATCTTTCTTGTTCATTCTAACACCTCCCTCGTTTATAGAGTTTGGCTTCACCCAACTATTAAATGTTCCTAAGCTAATAGTATCATACTATTTCTTTTAATACAAGAAAAAATGTAATAAAAAAGTTACGAATTTTCGTAAATGCAATTTTAGATTTGATTTTTAGGTATGAAAATCCATTAAAAACCTTGTCAAATTTTAAATAATTTGATATATTAAGTAGCGAATTAGTTCCTTTAAGGGATGATTTCTATGATAAATAAATTATCATGGCGAAAGGAGAGAAGAAAAATGGCAAAAAACAATCCAGCAAACTATAGACCATGTAAAGTAACATGTGCTTGTGGTGCTACATTTGAAGTTATGTCTAACAAAGACGAACTTACAGTTGAAGTATGTTCAAATTGTCATCCATTCTATACAGGAAAACAAGGAAGAGCATCTAAAGCAGGACAAGTAGAAAAGTTTAATAAGAAATATGGTTTTAATAAAAAAGATTAGAGAATAAGGCAGTGTTTACTGCTTTTTTCTTTTAAATTATGTTATACTAAAGTAGGGGAATAAAAATGTATGATTTTACTTTAGATGAAATATTATCTCTTAATAATAAAAAAATATATGAAACATATCTTAAAGAATTAGAAACTTTAAAAACTAATAGGATAGCAAAACAAATAGTGGAAAGAATGTATGGTGAAAGTATAAATAAAATATATGAAGCCATATTAAAAGAAGAAACAATTAATACTAGCATGGATAGTGATTTCTTTTTAGGAGACACAGTTTTGCTTCATGAAAGTGTTAAAGAATGTCATACTAAAACAAGTATAACTTGTGATTTTTCTGCTAATTTAATTAAAAAAGGAGGACTTTATTTAAACTATCGTCCTATGTTAGAAAATCTAACTACCAAGAAAGTATATGTTTTAAAAAGAAGTATTAAAGTAGAACCAGCATATTTTGATTTACTACCTACAAATATTACAGAATTAGAAGAACTAAACTATAAAATGAAATTACAAATAGAAGATAACTATATAGACTATTCCCATCTTAACCAAGTAATGGGAGGAGAACTAGTTTTAAGGAGGTTAAATAAATGAGACTAGGAATAACTAATGACCATAGAGGTTATAAATTAAAAGTAGAACTTTTAGAAAAATTAAAAAAAGATTATGAAGTAATAGATTATGGTGCTAAAGGAACAGAGAATGTTGACTATCCTTTATATGCTTTTAAATTAGGAGAAGCTTTAACAAATAAAGAAATAGACTTTGGTATTGCCATATGTGGTAGTGGTATAGGTATATCAATCGCCTGTAATAAAGTAAAAGGTATCCGTGCTGCTAGAGTTATCTCTATAGAGGATGTAATAGAAACAAGAGGAGATAATGATGCTAATATTATCTGTTTAAATGAAAATATGTCTCTTGATATGGCATATAACTTAATTATTACCTTTATAACAACCCCTTTTTCAAATCTAGAAAGACATATTAGAAGAATAAATCAAATAAAAGAATATGAGGTAGGAAATGAGCGTTAAATATTTTTTATATTTTATCGTAACAATTATTGTTATTTGGAGTTTAGATTCAATTAACATCAATGCTATTTTTAAAAAAAATAAAATTTGGCAAGCAAGAGTATTCTATTTCTTCTTAGCAATTGCACTAATCTATTTAGTAACAAACTGTATCTATGATTTATACGAATCTGCAATTATTGTTTAAAAAATAAAATTTAAAGTATAATTTTTTCATTTTCGTTAAAACTCTTAATGAGGTGATTTAATGAAAAAATTAAGATTAAAAAAAGGAGCTATTATTGGAGCATACCTAATTGCTTTCTCCCTAACAGGAATGAGTGCTTTCTTTGTAAGTCAAAATATGCAAGCGAATAATCCTACCGAAGAAGACATAGAATATGTTAACTCATCTATTATTGATGATAAAGAGGATAGAGAAGTAATCAAAGAAGATGTTAAAATGGCAAAACCATATACAAATGAAGAAGTACAAACTCTTAAATACTTCTATGATTATCAAGCAGAAGCAGCGACTCAAGAAAAATCAATACTTTATCATGAAAATACTTACATCCAAAACTCAGGTATGGACTTTGGTCTAACAGATACCTTTGATGTAGTATCAGTTTTAGATGGAACAGTAGTAGATGTAAGAGAAGATGAACTTCTTGGTACAGTTGTCGAAATAAAGCATGATAATGACTTCATTAGTAGTTATCAAAGTCTAAGTGAAGTATCAGTTAAGAAAAATGATACAGTTAAACAAGGACAAGTAATAGGTAAAAGTGGTACAAATACAATTGATCAAGACTTAGGTAATCATTTACATTTTGAACTTTACAAATCAGGAAGTGTAGTAGATCCTAGCAAATACTTTGATCAAGTAATTAGTGATACTACTGAAGAGAATAGTACTTCTAACGGAACAACTACTGAAGATACAAATGATAATAGTAACACTAATGAAGAAACGGAGTAAATGCCGTTTTTTTTCTAAGAAAAACAATTTACAATAGCATATATTTCTGCTAAAATATTAACAGTAAAAGGACGTGATAGAATGTTATCAAAAGATATTGGTATAGATTTAGGAACTGCAAATGTATTAATATATATAAAAGGACAAGGAATAGTCTTAAATGAACCTAGCGTTGTTGCTATAGATACAGATAATAAGAAAGTTGTAGCAGTAGGTAAAGAAGCTAGTGAAATGTTAGGAAGAACTCCTGAAAAAGTAAAAGCTATTAAGCCTATGAAAGATGGTGTAATAGCTGATTTTGAGATTACAGAAATAATGTTAGATTATTTTATTAGAAAAATACATGCTAGAAACTTCATATCAAGACCTAGAATATTAATATGTTGTCCTACTAATGTAACTCCAGTTGAAAAGAATGCTATTAAAGAAGCAGCAGAACGTACTGGGGCAAGAAAAGTATATCTAGAAGAAGAACCTAAAGTAGCAGCTATAGGAGCAGGTATGGATATCTCTAAACCTAGTGCTAACATGGTAATAGATATTGGAGGAGGAACAACAGACATTGCTATTCTTTCTTTAAATGATATAGTTAGTAGTTCTTCAGTCCGTATAGCAGGAAATGTTTTTGATCAAGATATTGTTAAATATATTAAAGAAAAATATAAGTTATTAATAGGAGAAAAAACAGCAGAAGATATAAAAATAGAATTTGCAAACCTATATGAACCTGATAAGAAAAATAAATTAGAAGTAAGAGGAAGAGATTTAGTAACAGGACTTCCTAATACAATCGAAATAAATGAAACTGAAACAGAAGAAGCTCTACACGAATCAATCTATAAAATAGTAAAAGCAGCGACTAATGTTTTAGAACAAACTCCACCAGAGTTATCCGCAGATATTGTGGATAAAGGTATAATATTAACTGGAGGAGGTTCAATGCTTAAAGGCTTAAATGAAGTCTTAAAAAAAGAATTAAAAGTACCAGTTTTAATAGCAGATAGTCCTCTAACTTGTGTAGTAGAAGGAACAGGAGTACTATTAGACAATATTAAACTATTAGAAGATAACTAAAGATAAGCTTTAGTTTTTCTTTTGTTGTAAATTTTAAGTACACTTGTTATAATTATTTTAGAAAAGAGGAAGAACTATGAATCAACAAATAATAGAGACTCTAAAGATAGTTATAACTACCTTTATCTGTTCTGCTTTAATAATGCCCTTTATGAAAAGAATAGCTAAACATATAGGAGCGATGGATATACCAAGAAGTGATGAGGGACATAGACATATTCATACGAAAGCGACACCTAAATTAGGTGGTGTAGGAATATTTTTAGCATTTCTAATAGGTTATATGTTATTTGGAACAGAAAGTGTCCAGATGAACTCTATATTAATAGGAAGTTTTATTATAATTTTAACAGGAATAGCAGATGATATTAAGTCGTTAAGAGCAAGAACAAAATTAATAGGACAAATAATCGCTGCTTCAATTCTTGTATTCTATGGAGGATTTCTCTTAAATAACATAACTGCTTTTGGTTATACAATAAATTTTGGATGGTTCTCATATCCTTTAACAATCCTCTTTATAGTAGCATGTGTTAATATAATAAACTTAATTGATGGACTAGATGGATTAAGTGGAGGAATTAGTAGTATCTTCTTCTTAACTATAGGTATAATTGGTTATTTCCAAGGACGTAGTGGTACTTTAGTTATGATATTAACATTTATTATGTTAGGAGCGACTTTAGGCTTTTTATTACATAATTTTTATCCTGCTAAAATATTCTGTGGAGATTGTGCTATGTACTTAGGTTTTATGATAGCAGTAATTACTCTTCTAGAGTTTAAAGGACCAGCTTTAACAAGTTTATTTGTTCCTTTAATGATTTTAGGAATACCTATACTAGATACATTATTCGCCATCATTAGAAGATTATTAAAACATCAAGCTCCATTCTCTCCAGATAAAGAACATATTCATCATCAATTATTAGGTATGAACTTCTCACAAAGAACAACAGTATTAATTATCTATGGCTTTAACATTCTATTTGCCTTTGCATCAATCTTCTACTCTTTAAAAGATCCTTTTATGGGAAAAATACTATATATAATTATATTTATAATAGTAGTTTGGTTTGTTTTAAGAACAACAGTTATCTCAAAAAAGAACAAGGAAGTAACTGATAATATTATTGAAAAAGTAGGCGAAGTCATAAAAAAAGAACCTAAATCTAAAAAAACTAAAAATAGGGCTAAATAGCTACTATTTTTTTTTGACAAAATTCCTATAAACTGGAAATATATGGTAAAATCTAAGGGTGTGTGTAGTGAAGAAGGAGGAGGTAGTAGTGTTAAATTTTATTATATGTGATGACGAAAAGGAATTTAGAGATTTAATCAAAGGCGAGATTGATAAATTCATGATGAATTATGATGTAGACTATAAGAAATATGAATGTGAAAGTTATGAAGAAGATTTTGAAACTCTTGCCAGGAAAGAAATGGGTTTTAAAGTCTATTTCTTTGATATTAAGACGAAGAATGGTTCTGGTCTAGATGCTGCGAGATTTATAAGAGAAGAACTTGATGATTGGAATTCTATTATCATAATCGTAACTGCTTTTGCCGAATATAGATATGAAGCATTATCTAATAGGTTATATCTATTAGATTTTATAAGTAAATTTGATAATTGTAAAACAAAGTTAAATGAAACTCTAAAGATAATTTACAAACAGTTTAACAGTAGAGAAAAGTGTCTTAGTTATGAGTATAACTATACTTTATATAAGATAGCGTTAAAGAATATTATTTATATTGAAAAAGAACAAGATAGTAAAAGATGTATAATTTATACAGATTATGGAACATTTAAAGCACCATATACATTAAATGCCATATCAAAAGAATTAGATAAGAGATTCTTAAAAGTACATAAGAGTCTAATTTTAAATACAGATAAAATAAGAAGTTACGATATAAAAGAAAATGAAGTACTATTTGATAATGGTGTTACTACTAACTTAATATCTAGATCAGGTAAGAAGGAGTTGATTGAGTATGTCAATAATGCTAACTAAAATAATTAGTGGGCTAATTATGTCTGTGTCATTTTTCATTATAGTTAAAAACTTAATAGATAATAATTCTAAATATTTCTCTCTTAAAAACTTGTTAGCGATAATTATTATTATATTTCCGGCAATTTTCCTTTATAAAACAGAGTATAATGGTGTTTCAACAATATTAACATTCTTAATCTCTATAATTGTATTTAAATTAATATTTTCCATAAGATTATCAACTTCAATATTAGCGATGAGTAGTGCAATGTTATTAACAGCATTAGTAGACTATATAGTATTGCCTTTCACAATATTAATAGGATATGAAAATGTTCGAGATACCTGGTATATGATTTTATTAAACAATATTTTGATTTTTATAGTAGCAATAATTTTGACTAAAATAAAGAGTATTAAAATACAATTTCAAAAATTCTGTCTTAAAATAGATTCTAATGGTATTGTTCCTGTAATATTTTTTTCTGTCATAAGTTTTTGGATATTAATAATTTCATTTCTTAATTTATCTAAACATATAAATGTAATTTCTAATTATATATTAACAGCTATTGTTGTTGTACTAGTAGCAGTACTATATTACTTGTATGTAAAAGAATGCAATAATTATAACAGTTTAAATCAAGAATATAATGCAATATTTAAATATATTCAAACTTTTGAAGACTGGATTGATAATGAACAAATGTATAGGCATGAACTTAAAAATAATTTATCAATAATTAGAAGCATGACCAAAAATAAAGAGATTATTAAAAAAATAGATGAAATGCTAAAATTTAGTATTATTTTAGATGAAAATGATATAGAATGTTTAAAAAATATTCCGAAAGGAGGATTAAAAGGACTTTTATATTATAAACTTGCAATATCAAAGACTAATAAAATAAATTTAACT
Organism: uncultured Mycoplasmatota bacterium; assembly: GCA_946498975.1. Taxonomy (GTDB): domain Bacteria; phylum Bacillota_I; class Bacilli_A; order RF39; family UBA660; genus Onthousia. The sequence goes on along the minus strand of CAMMQC010000027.1, from coordinate 8,497 downwards.
ATTGAAGTAAGCCCAAAAGTAACAAAAACAATAAAAAAACTAAATGATAAAGATTTAAAACAAACTTGCATAATTTTAGGAATATATCTTGATAATGCAATGGAGGCATCTATGAAAACAAAAAAGAAAAATGTTACTTTAGAAATATATGAAAGTAATAATAGTCTTTTATTTGTTATATCAAATACTTATAAAGATTTAATTCCAATTAAAAAGATGTATGCAGATGGCTATACAACTAAGGGAACAGGACGTGGTAGAGGTTTATACTATGCAAATAAAGTGTTATCAAAATCCAAAAATATGTATTCTAAAAGGACTTTTTTAGATGACTATTTTATCCAAAAACTATATATAAAAAAAGAACTGTGATATTAAACAGTTCTTTTTAATCCATATTTTTTAAAGCTTTTGGTTCTTCAACAAGCCATATTATACATCCTACACTAGCACTCGCAGTAGCTAACATAGCAACAGCTGCTAGAACTTTAGCCATTCTTTTTTTCATTTCCTTCTCATTCCTTTCTTTACTACTATTTATTTAAACATAAAATGTTTAAACCTTTTTATAATTTCTATATGGCTCTTTAAATATTAAATACATAATAGGAGATATTAAAATTGTTTCAATAAGTAAAGCTGCCATCAATAAATTACTTATTTCCATACCATTAAACACTATAATAAGCACACTATATAAAACTGCCAAAATACAAGCCGCTACTTTTCTAAGTACTCTTTTCTTCTTATTAGTTAAAGGTCTTTTCCAAGTATCAGCAGGAGCACATATTATAAATGTTATAACTGAAACTATACATAGAATTATCTTAATATTAAGACCAACTTCGATATTAGTAAATAAATATGGTAGTCCTAATATCAAAAGTGTACTCGTAATTAAACAAACTATAGACTTACTTGCATGAAATCCAAAACCAGGGAATCTAATTATATTAAAAAGTATTAATGTAATAATAAACTCTTTAATAAATCCTAGAAGAAAAGCTACTAGAAAGATTACTACAAGCTTAGTTATAGTCAAATATAAACCTTCTAAGCCATATTGTAATTTTTCTTTTTCTTCATCATTTAAGTTTCCTTGATTACTTGCAATAAAGTTCATAGTATGATTTAAAAATGCTTCTTTCATACCATCCTCCTATGCTATAAACATTATAGACCTATAATGTTTAAAAAATATAAACTTTCCATAAAATACATAATTCGTGCAATTAACTGTAATTTCGACATATTTTTTCATGAAAAATACATTTTAAGGCTTCAAATTAACAATTGACGGTAAATTTCTAAATATTCTTATAACCGTTGTTATAATGGACTCACATCGTTTGAAAAAGAAGTAGCCACCTAAGAAGGAATAGAAAGATGTGGAGGTGAGCCTAGTGATTGGAAAAGTAAAGTGGTTTAATAATGAAAAAGGCTACGGATTTATCGAGTACAAAGAAAACGAAGATATTTTCGTTCATTATTCAACTATTAATTGCGACGGTTATAAAACTTTGTCTGAAGGTCAATATGTAGAATTTACATTACTTGAAACTAGCAAGGGATATCAAGCAGTCGATGTTACACCAATAAAAGAACCAGCTTTAGCAAAATAGTTGGTTTTTTGCTCCTTTTGTGGTATAGTAATATCAAGGAAGGTGATAATATGGAAATAATTATTCGTGGTGACAAAATTGAAGTAACTGCTGCTATGAAAGACTACATCAATGAGAAATTGAAAAGACTAGAGAAGTATCTAGAAAATAGTAATAATGTACGTGCTAACGTAGTAGTAAAAGTTAAAGGACATATGCAAACTGTCGAAATTACGATTCCACTTCACAATTTTATTATTAGGTCTGAAGAGACACAGGATGATTTCTATGCATCAGTAGATAAAGCTATAGATGTTATAGAACGTCAAATTAGAAAGAACAAGACTAAGATTAAAGCTAAAGAAGCAAAAACTAGAATTGACTTTAGTATTGTAGATATTGAAGAAGAGGAACATGAAGAAAATAATATTATCAAACATAAGAAAATAGAAGTAAAGCCAATGGATGAAGAAGAAGCAATACTTCAATTAGAATTACTAGGTCATGAGTTTTACTTATTTAAAAATGTTGACACTGACAAAGAAGCAGTTGTTTATAAAAGAAAAAATGGTGGCTATGGTATAATAGAAGCTGAGTAAAGCTAAATAAAGTTAAATAACTGAGAATGGTATGAAAATATCATTCTTTTTTTGACAAAATAACTCTAAAACCTTTTTATTATCTTTATTTTTTGATAAAATACTATATGCAAGGAGATGTTTATAATGGGATTATTTAGAAAACTATTTGATCATGAATATAAAGAATTAAAAAAGTTTACAGCACAAGCTGACAAAATAGTCGCACTTGATGAAGAAATGACTAAGTTAAGTGATGATGAACTAAAACATAAAACAGAAGAATTTAAAGAAAGATTAGCAAACGGAGAAACACTAGAAGATATTTTAGTAGAAGGTTTCGCTGTTGCAAGAGAAGCAGCATACCGTGTTATAGGAGAAAAACCATTCTATGTTCAAGTACTAGGTGCACTTGCTATTCATTATGGTAATATAGCAGAAATGAAAACTGGTGAAGGTAAAACTTTAACTTGTGTTATGCCTGCTTATCTTAATGCCCTAGAAGGAAAAGGTGTTCATATTATTACAGTTAATGAATATCTTGCAACTCGTGATGCTGAATGGATGGGAGGAATACATAGATTTCTTGGTTTAACAGTAGGTGTTAATACAAGAGATATGTCTCCTAAAGAGAAACAAGAAGCTTATAACTGTGATATTTTATATTCAACTAATAATGAAATAGGATTTGATTACTTAAGAGATAATATGGTAATTAGAAAAGAAAATAGAGTACAACGTCCTCTAAACTTTGCTATCGTCGATGAAGTTGACTCTATTCTAATTGATGAAGCAAGAACTCCATTAATAATATCAGGAGGAGCACAACATAGTGCCAACCTATATATAGATGCTGATAAATTTGCTAAATCTCTTAAAGAAGAGACTGATTACATTTGTGATGAGACAGGTAAAAGTACAATCAGTGTATCACTAACTGATGAAGGTAGTGAAAAAGCAGAGAAAATGTTTAAAATTAAAAATCTATATGAAATAGAAAATGCAACTTTGCTACATTATATTAACCAAGCCCTACGTGCTAACTATGCTATGAAAAAAGATGTAGACTACGTTGTTCAAGATGATGAAGTAGTAATAGTAGATCAATTTACTGGACGTTTAATGAAAGGAAGAGCATATAGTGATGGCCTTCATCAAGCGATAGAAGCTAAAGAAGGAGTTAAGATTAACCAAGAAACTAAAACACTTGCCACTATTACCTTCCAAAACTTATTTAGAATGTATAAAAAACTATCAGGTATGACTGGTACTGCTAAAACAGAAGAAGAAGAGTTTAGAGATATCTATAATATGTATGTTATAGAAATACCTACTAATAAACCAGTAATAAGAGTAGATGCCCCAGATTTAGTTTTTGCAACACGTAGCGCTAAGTATAAAGCTATTATTAATGAGGTAAAGAGTCGTTATGATAAAGGACAACCAGTTTTAATTGGTACTATAGCAATTGAAACTAGTGAATTAATTAGTGATTTATTAAAGAAAGCACATATTCCTCATGAAATATTGAATGCTAAAAACCATGCTCGTGAAGCAGAAATTATTTCTAAAATTGGAGAACATCGCTCTGTTACCATCGCTACTAACATGGCAGGTCGTGGTACTGATATCAAACTATCAGATGAAATAAGAGAACTTGGAGGACTTTGTGTAATAGGTACAGAACGTCATGAATCACGTCGTATTGATAATCAGTTAAGAGGACGTTCTGGTCGTCAAGGAGATCCAGGTTATACTCAGTTCTTTGTTTCTATGGAAGATGACTTGATGATTAGATTCGGTAGTGAACACATTAGAGAAATGATGAAAAGCTTTGGTTTTGGAGATCAAGCTATTCAAAGTAAAACCTTTACAAAAGCCATAAGTACTGCACAAAAACGTGTTGAAGGAAATAACTTTGATGCTAGAAAACATTTACTACAATATGATGATGTTATGAATACTCAAAGAGAAATCATGTATGGTAAACGTAATGAAATCTTAGATAGTGAATCTATTCATGAAACAGTATTAAACTCTATTCATAATTATGTTACAGACTTAGTTAAATCAAGAAATGCTGATAGCAATATAACAGATGAAGAGTTACAAAGTATTACTGACTTTGCTAATGAAAACTTACTTAAAAATGATATAAGTAAAGTAGAATTAGAAAATAGAGATGCTGATGATATAATAGAATATATTTATGAAAAAGCTAAAGGTGAATATGAAGCTAAGATTAAAGAAGTACCTGTAGAAATTAGTAATGAGTTTGAGAAAGCATTATCTCTACAAGTTATAGATAACTACTGGATGGAACAAATTAATGTAATGAGTCATTTAAGAGAAGGTATCTATCTTCGTCAATATGGACAAGATGACCCACTAAGAGCATACACTACAGAAGGTTATGGACTATTTGATGATATGCTTCAAAAAATAGATAGAGATATAACAGTCTTCTTACTAAAAGCAGAAATAAGACAAAACATTGAAAGAAAGCAAGTTGCTAAGAACGGGCAAACTAATGATGTTAAAGATACAAAGAAAACACCTAAGAAAGTTAAAAAAGTAGGTAGAAATGATCCATGTCCATGTGGCTCAGGGAAGAAATATAAACAATGTTGTGGTAAATAGCGATAAATAAAGGGTTTGCGAGGATTTTGTCCACGTAAAAAAACTCCAAAAAAGGCTATTTGTCCACATTTTGTCCACATAAATTAAATATTGTGGACAAAAAACCATGATTTATATAATAATTTAGTATATTGATGTGGACAAACATGTTGGATAAAGTCATCAAATTTGATGACTTTTTTGTTTACCAAAATTTAGAAAAGAGGTATAAAAAATGGTAAGCGTAAGAAAACGTGGTAAGGTATATGAATACCGAATTGAAATAGCATCAATTGATGGAGTAAGAAAGTGGTTAACAAAATCTGGATTTAAAACAAGACAAGAAGCATTACATGAAGTAGCAATTGCTTACAATGAATATTATCAATGTGGTAAAAAACAAAAGCAAAAAGATATGTCGTATGCAGATTATCTTGATTATTGGATAGATAATTATTGTAACTTTAATTTAAAATATTCAACAATAGTTACTTATCTAAATATTATTAAGTTATATTTAAAACCAAGATTAGGTATGTATAAATTATCTCAGCTAGATTCACAAATGTTACAAGAATTTATAAATGATTTATATGTGGAAAAGAATTTATCTAAATGGTACTTAAAAGGCATATTAAAAACAATTAAAGGTTCTTTAAAATATGCTTGCTATACAGTTAATTTCATTAACGATAATCCTGCAGAAAGAGTACATATTCCAAGATATGAAGTTGTATGTGGAGATCCAGCTCATATATTTACTCAAGAAGAAATAGAAAGAATACTAGATAGATTTAAAGATGTTCACTACATATATTATTCTTTTCTAACAGCCTATTACACAGGACTTAGAGTATCAGAAGTTTTTGGTTTAACTTGGGATTGTATAGATTTTGAAAAGAAAACATTAACTGTTAATAAAAATATTATCAAAAAGAACAAAGAGGGGTTACCTAAAAAATACGTAATATTAAAAGGTCATTCTGTGGAAAATTGGTTTTATGGTTCTTGTAAAAATCCACAATCTAATAGAACTATATCAATTGGAGATACTTTAGTTAAAGCATTAAAAGAGTATAAAAAAGAGCAAGAAGAATATAAGAAATTTTATGGAGATAGTTACTTAAAACATTACGAAAAGAAAGTTATAAACGAATATACCAAAAGAGAAGAGATTAAAATAGTAGATGCAAAAGCAGAACTAGAATTGAATTTAAAGGAAGCTCAACTAATATTTGTTAAACCAAATGGACAATTTAGGGGAACAGAAACAGTAAGACATGCTTTTAAAGTAATTAATTATGAATTAGGAATACCTTGTAGATTTCATGATTTTAGAGACACACATGCTACTAGATTAATAGAAAATGGTGCAGATATAAAAGCAGTATCTAAAAGATTAGGACATTCTACAATACAAACTACTTATAACATTTATGTAAGAATAACTGAAAAAATGGAAACCGATACAGTTGATAGATTTGAAAATTATACCAATTCATTAGATATACCAGCTATAACTAAATTAGAATATTTAGATTAAAAACATTTCTAGATAAAGTTTTTTATGTTATAATAGAAGGCAAATTTACTTATTATAAACATTAATTGGAGGGATATATTGTGAGGGTAAAAACAACGAATGCTTTAATGAAATATTTAAGGGATAATCACCATATTAATATTGGAAATTCAAAAGATAAACGTAATTTGAGAAATATAGGTTATTATCATGGATATAAAGGTTATAGGTATATAAAACATCCTCAAAATAGAATTAATATAAAAAATTTCAGTGAGATAGTATCTATTGTGAATTTTGATTCTAGATTAAAAAGTTTGCTATATCCCCAAATAATGCAAATTGAAACAATTTCCAAAAATATTGTACTGCAGTTACTGGTAGAAGAATATAAAACTGATGAATTTAATGAAATATATGAAAATGGAATGACTGATTATAGAGCTAGCAGTCCAAAAGATTATAAAAGCAATTTAAAACATAGGCTCGGAGTGCAAAATAGCATATACAGTTCATTATCGCGTAGTTATAGTAACAATAATAAAATTGTGAGTCATTTTTATTCTAAAGATAGACATGTTCCGATTTGGGGAATATTTGAAATAATAACATTAGGAACATTTGCAGATTTAATTAGAAGCTTAGAATTAAAGGTAAGAAAGAAAATTGATAAAGAAATGAATTTGAATATAGCATATGATACAAATGGAAGATTTCCAGAAAAAATAATGTATTTAATAAAAGCATTGAGAAATTCGATTGCACATAATGATGTAATATTTGATGTTAGATTTAAGGATGGTAATATTGATAGTACACTATGTAAGTACTTAGAACAAGAAATTGGATGCAATAATATAGATTTTAGTACAATAACTGATTATATATTGATAATTTCTTTACTTTTAAAAAAATATGGTATTACTAAAACAGAAATCAATAGATTTATAAATGAATTTGAAAATATCATAGAAGATTTTAGGAATGAAATACCTATAACAATATATAGTCAAGTTATTCATACTGATATCAAAACAAAATTATCAAGTTTGCGTAAATTTATAAAAAGTTAGCGATTATATTGCATAATTTTTGGCTTTATGGTATATTATAAATGTGAATGGCGATGGTGTATCTTCGGATCCCATCTGAGCAAGTTGGATGAGTCTAACTTGCTTTTCATTTGCCATAATATATTGACTTTATTTAAAAAAATGATATTATATATACCAATAAAATTAACTGTGAGGCGATTATATGGCGAATATTTCGTATTACTTATATTTAGATTTACTTTCAAGAGAGTGTTAATCCCTTAGTGGTTTTCACTCTCTTTTTTGCTGTTAGGGGGAGAATTATGATAGTCTTAGATGAAAACAGAAAACTAATTATTAACAAACTTGAAGTCAGCAACTCATTATCAAGTAGTATAATTAAAAAATATAATTTTAATAATATGAGAAAAGAGTTTCATGATATTTTAGATTTAATGCAAGAAAACTATTTTAATCATGTTTGTTACCAAGAATTTTTGAAATACAACATCGATGAAGAACTAAATTTTATAGTCATAGAAGATCCAAATTATACGGTTGAATCTGTAGATAAATATGGAAGAAATTTAAAACAAGATTCAGTATTTAGAATATTTAGTAAGGAAATGTACAAGCAAGAAATAATATTATGTGAAAATTTGCTGTATAGAGTAAGAGATTCATACAATAATTTAGATGAAGTAGAAAAATTTATAATTAAAAATTTCGAGTTTATGAACCAATCCAAATACACTGATGAAACATTAATGGATGAACTACTGCTATATAAAGATAAATATTATGATTTAAAGAAAAGTGCATATATAAAAATGGGCTTACAACTAAATTTAGATAATGAAAAAAGAACAGATGATGAATTAAGAGAATATTTCATAAATTATCTTTCAAAATATGCTTTAGTAACATTCGAAAACTAAAAAGTATGCTATAATGTTTAGCAATTTATACTAAATTTTATGAAGAAAAATTTGGTATAAATTGATTGTACCAAATTTTCATATATAGAAGGGGAAAGTATTTTTTCTCTTTTTTAGTATTTGGGGTAATAATTGATATAGAGGTAGTTAATTAGAGTTGTTCGGAAAATAAAAATGTGGTACAATTTAAGTGCTAGATATGAAA